>CAZYYF010000005.1:0-25719 GCA_964650875.1 uncultured bacterium | reverse complement strand
GGTCTTCCGATCTCTGTAGAAGCCGTAGTTTTGTCCACTCAGCATGACCCTGAAGTTAAGCATAAAAAGATTCAGAGTGATTTGACAGAGATGGTAATAAATGAAGTTATCCCGGAAGATATCCGTAGCAAAAAAATGAAAATATTTATAAATCCCACAGGAAGATTTGTCATAGGAGGTCCACAGGCAGATACGGGAATGACAGGTCGAAAGATCATTGTTGATACTTATGGTGGTGTTGGTAGCCACGGAGGCGGTTGTTTTTCGGGTAAGGACCCAACAAAAGTAGACAGGTCCGCTTCTTACATGGCAAGGTATCTTGCAAAAAACATAGTTGCATCGGGATCAGCAAAAAAATGTGAGATACAGCTAGCTTATGTCATAGGTATAGCCCAACCTATATCCATAATGGTTAATACTGAAAAAACTGGTATCATTCCTGACAGTGAATTTGTAAAAATTATCCGCAAAAACTTTGACCTTTCTCCTGGAGGAATAATAAAAAAGCTTGATTTACTGCGCCCAATATTCAGGCAAACCGCATGCTATGGGCATTTTGGAAGAGAAACTGAGGGATTTAAATGGGAAGAAAGGGACTCCGTTGATATTTTTAAAAGTAGTATCTAGTGAACAGCAGACTACAATTATAAGGATGAAAGGAGAAAGATAGATGGATTATTCTATCAAGAATGAAGATCTTGCCACAACTGGCAAAAAAAGGGTTGAATGGGCTTTTCAACATATGGGCGTCCTAAATATTCTGAGAGAAAAATCAAGAGAAAAAGTTTTTTTCAAAGGGATGAAAATCGGATGTTGTCTTCATATAACAGCTGAAACTGCAAACCTTGTGATAACAATGAAAAATGCTGGTGCACAAGTATATCTTTGCGCTTCAAATCCTTTAAGCACTCAGGACGATGTGGTAGATTATCTCGTAAAGGAAGAGAAAATAAACGTTTTTGGAAAAAGAGGAGAAGATAGCAAAAGTTATTACAGGAATATCAACAGTGTTATGGAGAAAAAACCTCATATAGTTATTGATGATGGATGTGACCTTATTTCTTGTCTTCATAAAACCCCCTGTTTTGCTACAAATATAATAGGGGCAACTGAAGAAACTACAACTGGTGTCATAAGGCTAAAAAATCTTTCGAGAAACAATCTCCTTATGTTTCCTGTTATAGCAGTCAACGATGCTGATACGAAACATCTTTTTGACAATAGGTATGGCACCGGACAATCTACAGTAGATGGTATTTTACGGGCAACCAATATATTGCTTTGCGGAAAAATTGCCGTAGTGTGTGGGTATGGTTGGTGTGGACGGGGAATTGCCAGGAGGTTTGGAGGAATGGGAGCAAAAGTGATTGTTACGGAAACTGAACCTGTTAGAGCTCTTGAAGCAACTATGGATGGATACTACGTAATGCCTATTGCAGAAGCGGCAACAAAAGGGGATATCTTCATAACAGCTACAGGTAACACATCTGTGATATCTATAAAAGATATTCTCAAGATGAAAGATGGAGCAATCCTTGGAAATGCAGGACATTTCAATGTGGAAATTGACCTTGCGGGAATAGAAAAAGCATCATCTCATAAAAGGAATATACGAGAAGGTCTTGAGGAATATACATTGAAAAATCACAAGAGAATTTATGTACTCGGAGAAGGTAGACTTGTAAATTTAGCATGTGCGGAAGGACATCCGTCTTCTGTTATGGATATGAGTTTTGCAAACCAATTCCTTTCAGTTAAATATCTCAAAGAAAAAAAGGGATTAAAGCCAGAAGTATATGATGTTCCTAAAGATATAGATAAGCAAGTAGCCATGCTTAAGCTTGAAAGTATGGGCATTAAGATTGATAGACTGACAGGGCAACAAAAACACTATATAAATTCATGGAATTTAGGAACGTAGAGTATAAAGAAGGTAAAAATTTAATAGTAGTAGGGATAACAGGTATATTTGGTTCAGGGAAAACTACAGTAGGTAAGATATTTCAAAAAGCCGGTATTCCTTATTTTTCTCTTGATACAATAGTACACAACCTTTTCAAAGAAGAGGATGTAATAAACCAAATAAAAGACCTTTTCGGAGCGGGAATAATAAAAGAAGGAAAACCTGACAGAAAAGCTATCGCTAAAATTGTTTTTGCCGACAGATGTTGCAAAAAAAAACTTGAAGGGATCATACATCCGCTTGTATTTAACAGGTTGAGAAAGATAATACTTGACTGGCGCAAAAAAGGTGGTATAATAGTATTTGAAATTCCTTTACTTTTTGAAACAAAATCCGAATCCTTATTCGACAAAATATTAGTTGTCAGTACCTCCTATGAGAAGATAATATCAAGATTAAAAAGAAGGTTTTCACCAGATGAAATAAACAGCAGACTGGCAAACCAAATCCCTTTGAGCGAGAAAGAAAAAAAAGCTACATATGTTATTTCCAATTCTGATTCTGTTTCCAAAACCACTGTACAGGTCAAGAAAATCATTCGGGAATTACAAAAGGAACTTATTAATTCACAAAACTGATTTATAAATCTTTCATTTCTCATCACATTTAGCAAGTTTCATCGGTAAGTGTTCAGTAGACCCCCTGTTGTTATTGATAGGAACGTAGTGATGAAGCAATCTTATACGAATTCGCATTCAAAATGATAGTTTTGAATACAAAGGCGAGGATATAACAGTTCGGATTTAAGGATAGAGCAAGGCTACGACGAAATAGGCCACCAGCCATCAGGGATGATGATGGTATGTTGACGAAGATGATGAGGAAGTCAACGACGCTATATCTTTGAAGATGAATTGGTTGTTACAGTCACATATTATATTCTCTCGCAACGACAAAAAGGTATTGAAATCATAAAAACATTTCGCGCAATGAGGTACTGGCTTGACTATTCACAATAAATTTGCCACATAACAAGATGGCAAGGAGGGCATCTATCATGGAACAGAAACAAGAAATGGATATTTCCGTTTTGAGAAAATTGACTATCTCTGAATTGCAGACAATAGCAAAGAATCAGAAAGTAAACGGTGTTAGCAATCTCCGGAAAGAGGAGCTGATATATAAAATAATGGAATCTCAGACACAGAAAGACCGTTTGTTAGTAGGCGAAGGAGTTCTTGAAATACTGCCTGACGGCTTTGGGTTTCTCCGTTCTCCGCATTATAATTATCTACCTGGGCCTGACGATATATACATATCGCCTTCCCAGATAAAGAAATTCGCATTAAAAACAGGTGACACTGTTGCAGGACAGATAAGGCCCCCTAAAGAAAATGAAAAATATTTTGCCTTGCTGAAAGTAGAAAAGGTAAATAACGATCTGCCAGAAAACATCCAGATGAGAATACCCTTTGAAGAGTTAACTCCCATACATCCGAACCAGAGATTTATTCTTGAAACTTCGCCTGAAGAACTTACAACAAGAGTTATAGACATTGTTACCCCTATAGGAAAAGGACAACGTGGACTAATTGTTTCTCCACCGAGAACAGGCAAAACAGTTATCCTACAGAAAATAGCAAACTCAATAGCAATAAATAACCCCGAAGTATATTTAATAGTTCTTCTTGTCGCAGAAAGGCCGGAAGAAGTTACTGAAATGAGAAAGATTGTAAAAGGAGAAGTTATCAGTGCCACATTTGATGAATCACCGGAAAGACACACACAGGTTGCTGAAATAGCCATTGAAAAGGCAAAACGACTTGTTGAACATAAAAGAGACGTTGTCATACTTCTTGATAGTATTACTCGATTGGCCCGTGCTTACAATGTTCTTGTTCCACATACAGGGAAAATTATGACAGGAGGTTTGGAATCAAATGCATTAGATAAGCCAAAGAGATTTTTCGGTGCTGCACGTAATATTGAAGAAGGTGGAAGTCTTACGATACTGGGAACCGCCCTTATAGATACTGGAAGTAAAATGGACGATGTTATATTTGAGGAATTTAAAGGGACAGGTAATATGGAAATAAATCTCGAAAGAAAACTTTCGGATAGGAGAACATTTCCTGCCATAGATATCAATAGGTCTGGTACAAGAAGAGAGGAACTACTTGTTGATCCAGAAGAGCTTCAGCTTATGTGGTTGTTGAGAAAAGTCCTTGCTTCTCTTAATTCTGTAGAAGCTATGGAAAAACTTATTGGTTTAATAAAAGGAACCAAAACAAATATAGAACTGCTGTTAAACCTCAAAAAAGCCCAGTCTAAGGAATCTTATACGAATTCGCATTCAAAATGATAGTTTTGAATACGAAGGCGAACATTATAACTGTTAGGATTTAAGGATAGAGCAAGTAGAGGACGAAATCGGCCATAAGGCATACTTGATAGCATGTTGATGGAACCGATGAGGAAGTCAACGACGCTATATCTTTGAAGACAAATTGGTATTAGTATAACAGAACCTTTATTACTTATGTTTACTTCAATCTACATATCAGCATTTCTTATGGATTTTATTAACAGTTTAGTAAGCATCTCTCTCTCTATATTTCTGGCTGAGATAAAAAAAAGCAGTCCTATGATAATTGGGCTTACAGGTTTTATGTCAGGGGTATCATATACGGCAACGACATTTCTTAAAGCAAGGTTCTTTGCAAACAGGAAAACGCTATGGTTTATTTATACGCCGATAATAGCAGGTTTGATATACTTCTCCCTTTTTTTCATTAGTGTTCCTTTGATTCTTGTCATGCTTTTATTCGCAGGTTTTTTTTACGGTATATTCTGGCCTTCAATCCAATACTGTTTCAGCAGTGAAAGTGCCCAGAAAAAAATAGGAATATTCAACCTGTGTTGGTCAGGAGGAGTTATTTTAGGTTCATTTATGGCAGGGTATATCTACGCGTTTAATGCGCAAGCACCTTTTACGGTCGCTCTTATACTTGGTTTGATTGCAACAGTTTCTCTGTATATTAACAAAACAAATATAATGTACCTGAATCACTTCCCGACCAATACTAATGTAAAAATAAAAGCTCCTATATTGGATATAATTGAAATAAGACTCCTGAGTTTTTTTCACCTTATGGCCGTTGGAGCAATCATGTTCCTTTTTCCAAAACTCGGGATTGAACGTTCTTTTTCTCCCCAGCTGATAGGAATTATGTTTGGGATGCTTCTTCTGTTTAGATTTCTGACATTTATTTTACTCACTGGAAAACATATTCTTCTACACAGGTACACATTTCTACTATCTTGTTTTTTCTTTGCGATAGGCTGTTGTCTTACAGGTTTAAGCCATTATCCTTTTGGGATATTAGCAGGGATGATACTCATCGGAATTACAGGAGCATTTTCGTACCATAACAGCCTTACACTTCATATAAAGTATGGACTGCCTACAGAAATACATGAAGGGATAATTGGGGCAGGACTTTTCTTTGGCCCCTTGCTGGCGGGTTTTTTAGGGTATATATTTAATATACCTACAGCATTTTTGACTATAGGTATCTTTATTTTTCTTACAGCACTGATTTATACTATTACAAAACCTCTCTACCTTCGTTAGACAGTAGCATTTATGATAATGCAGGTTATATACCTTGTGGTTTATAAATTTTCAAGTTCATAGATGGTTAATGCAGTAGCAATTACAGAAGCTGTTTCCACCTTCAATATCCTGTTTCCAAGACTTGCAATTGCCGTATTATAGTGAGAAGCCATTTCTACCTCGTCATCTGAAAAACCGCCCTCTGCTCCTATAAAAATCTTTACGGAAACGAAATTGATACAGGTGTATTTTTTAACCACTTTCCTCAAAAGTTCTGTTGCACCTTCCCAGAACAAAATTGAAATGTCTGTTGGGCTTTCTAATGCCGTTTTGAAGCTAACAGGTTTGCCTATTTCAGTAACAAGGACTCTGCCTGCAACAGAAGATGACGCAACAGCTATTTTTTCCCATCTTTCTATTTTGTAAACAGTTTTTTCCTCAGAGAAAGAACCTATAACTCGGCTGCTTATGACAGGAACAATTCTTTTAACTCCGAGTTGTGAAATTTCCCTTACAATAAAGTCCATCTTATTTCCTTTGGGAATACTCTGAAAAACGGTCATTTTAAATGAGAGCTCCGTTTTGGCGGTTTGTATCAAACTGGTTATTGTTCCTGTTATACTTTTTTTTTCACATCTGCATACCTTTATTTCATATTCTTTTCCCATGCCATCAAAACCTAAAAAGACATCTCCTTGCCTCATACGTAAAACATTCAATAGGTAATGACAGGTATCTCCTGCAATATGGATAGATTCATCATTAATACTACAGTCTTTTGTATCAAGATATATTCTTTTCATGAGATAATTATGAACTCTTTTTAGAGTAAGCAGAAATGTTTTTATCTGAATTCTTTTAGATTGAAATTGAAATCAAGTTTTGTAACATCCTCGTTTTTTTCATTTGTTTTGAACTTTATAGATAATCTAATGGTTGCATCGTCAGGGATGTTATCTTTTTTAAATTTTGCCCAACCGGTTGCTATGCATGTATAATCCCGTCCCATGTCTGCATAGGAAGGCATAAATTGAGCAACAGGTTTATACTCTTTACCATCGTGAATAAGGGAAAAATTAACAGTTCTAGCGAACCCGTAAGTATCCCCATACAGTGTTATTTCAAAGTGGATAAAACCAGATTCTTTAAGAAGTAATGACTTTATCATTCTACGATCAAGTTTCTCTCCTGCAACAGCACACTTTTTAGACATCAGAGCTATTCTCATAAACGGGGTCATGAGGGTTACAGTCCCTTCGCCTTTCATATATCCTCCGGATGCCAGCGTCCATGGAGCAACAAACTCTGTATTCGTAAGAGAAGCATTGTCAATACCAAACTTTATGGCTTCGTTTATTTCTGTCTCACTTAAAGGTAAAACCGTCTGTTTCCTATAACAGCCTGTTGAAAAAAGCAAAAGGCTATAGAGTATCAGACTAACAATTTTTTTCATAATTAATATCTCCTTTATTCTAACCATAGATATGGATATGAGGTCCAGACATGGAATTATCATTTAATATTTTAACCAGATTTGTATCAAATGTCCAGTTGAAAAAAAATATTTTTTGTGGTAATCTTTAATATATAGGTTCATCATATGAAGAAAAAATATATATAAACCTCATCAGAAAAAAAGGTTATAAAACATACTGCAGGATAAATTCAAAATTTAAAACTTTCATAGAAACTTTGTAATATACTATCATAAAATGACCCAGGTACAGATATCTATAGTAATTCCTTTATATAACAAAGCACCCTATATTAAACGTGCGATTGATTCGGTTTTTGCACAAACCTTCCAGGACTTTGAGCTTGTGGTAGTTAATGATGGCTCAACTGATGGTAGCGAAAAAATAGTTGAAACATACAAAGACTCCAGGTTAAAACTCTTAAACAGATTTTCACCTTCAGGAGAAACAGCAGCAAGAAATTTTGGCATCAGACACGCAAGTGCAGATTTAATAGCTTTTCTTGACGCGGATGATAGGTGGAATGAAAAATTTTTAGAGACTGTTTTAAGATTGAGCAAAAAGTATCCTGATGCAGGGGCTTATGCAACATCTTTTATAGAAAAACACTCAAGTGGTAGGTTTAAACAACCTATATTCTGGTTTATCCCAAAAGATAGAAACTGGGAAGGGCTTATACCAGAATATTTCAGATCGTGTGTATATGGTTGTTCCCCCGTATGGTCCAGTGCAGTTGCCATACCAAAGAAAGTTTTTAATGATATCGGGGGGTTTGCAGAAGGTGTAACACGTGGGGGAGATTTAGATATGTGGGCAAGGATATCTCTGAAATATGATATAGCCTTCAGCCGGTATATCGGGGCAGTTTATTACAAAAATGTCCAGGGCAGCAGTATAAAAAAGTACAAATGTCTTGAAGGATACAAAATTGTAGATTCTTTAAAACACGCATTGGACAATAGTAATTTTAGTGTATATAGAACGAGATATATTAAGGAATATGCAAACAAATTCATTCTTGGTTCTGCTGCCCAGTGTATAAAAGCAGGCGAAATACAATTGGCAAAAAAACATTTGCGTAACTGTCATACAAAAAGGTTTTTTGGCAGAAAGATTTTTCTTGTGTTGTCTGTCGCATTATATTGCCAGAAGAAAGACTATCTATCTAGAGATGGCAGAAGGATATGAGGATGAAAAGTTCTGTATGGATTACAAAGTTTTTGGGGAATAAAGAAAAAAAAGAAAGAGAAAAAGCAATTAGACGATGGTATATTGATAGAGGAGATGAGACACACCGTCTTTTCTACCCATGTATAAATCAAAACTCAATAGTTTTTGATGTAGGTGGGTATTATGGACAATGGACAAGCGATATCTATTCCATTTACAGATGCAAAATCCATATTTTTGAGCCAGTTACCTATTTTGCAGATAACATAGAAAAAAGGTTTGCCCTGAATCCTGATATACATGTACATAAATTTGGCCTATCTTCTGAGAGCAAAAAATCAAAAATAACCGTAGATAGAGATAGCTCTTCGTTTTTCCTACAAGGCCCTGAACAGATTGATGCTACTCTTGTTTGTTTCTCTGAGTTTATTAGTGCAGAAAATATAGATTTCATCGACCTGATGAAAATAAATATAGAAGGTGCTGAATATGACTTGCTTGAACATATTCTTAACAGAGACCTTGCTGGTAGAATAAATAATATACAGGTTCAGTTTCATAATTTCATAGAAAACTGTGGTGAAAGAATGTTTGCAATTCAGAAAAAACTTGGCGAAACGCACCAGTTAACTTACCAGTATCTCTACGTATGGGAAAACTGGGAGAAAAAAACAAAAAAATGATAATAGTAAAAATATCTACATATGACTCAGATTGGCCTCTTTTAAGACAAACACCTGGGAAAAAAGGGATATGGGGAAATGTGCAATTTTTTGTTAATGATGATACTGTGAAAGAATGCGATTACTGGATAGTTTATGAAGGTTTTTCTAACATAGAGAAAGCCCTTTGTCCTAAAAACAATATATGTTTTGTTTCAGGTGAACCTCCCAGTAAAAGGCAGTATAAAACTGGGTATATCCGACAATTTGCAAAGGTGATTACCTGCCACAGAGGCATGAGACATAGAAACAAGATATACTGGCAACAGGCTAACCCATGGCATGTGGGCAGAAGGCAAATTAATAACAGAGACATAGAATTTTCCAAAGATTATGATGAACTAAACTCCATGGATGAAATACCTAAAACAAAACTGATTTCAGTAATTTGTTCCAACAAAATAAAAATAAAAGGTCAGCGTGACAGGTTACAGTTTGTTTCTTTTTTGAAGGAATATTTTAAAGATAAAATAGATGTATTCGGACGGGGTATTAGAGAGATTGAAGACAAGTGGGATGCGATTGCTCCTTATAAATACCATGTTACTCTGGAAAATTCATGTTATGACGACTGTTTTACAGAAAAACTTTCTGATGTGTTTTTAGCCGGGACGTATCCTATCTATCACGGTGCAGGCAATATTTATTCTTATTTCCCAGAAGAGTCTCTTACGTGTATAGATATATATAAACCACTTGAGGCTGTTAAAACGATAGAAATGGTCATGGAAAATAGATACTATGAAAAATACAAACTAAGTATTATGGAAAGCAGAAAGAAGGTACTGGATGAATACAATCTATTTCCTACCATCGTAGATAAAATTATTAAACCAGATATGAATAAAAATAAGGTGAAAGTAGAGATAACATTAAAACCAGAACACTATTATGGTTTTAGGGCAATAGAAACTACTGTGAGAGATATATTCAAAATAAAATGATCATTGCAAGGTTATGCGGAGGACTGGGAAACCAGATGTTCCAATATGCTACAGCAAGGGCAGTTGCCTATCGAACAGGTCTTCCATTGAAATTTGACATATCTCAGTTTAGAAAAGATAAAGTAGTTCATTTTTATAGTCTTGACTGTTTTAACATAAATGGGACTTTTGCTACATTTCAAGAGATTCAATCACTAAATCCGCCTAGATGGAAAATAGGGACAGTCTTATGTTGTAAGATAAAAGAGAGGAAAGTTCCCTGGTATAGGAAAAACTTGATAAAAGAACCTGATTTTGCATATAATCCTGATATCTTGAAAATAAATAAAAGTTCTTATCTGGTAGGTTACTGGCAGTCAGAGAAGTATTTTAAGGACATAGCCCCTATCATAAGGAATGAATTTACTTTTAAGAAAAAACCTGATGGAACGAGGTATGAAATAATGAAAAAAATCAACAGTATTAATTCGGTGAGCCTGCATGTAAGACGGGGAGATTATATGACCAATCCCAAATTTGCCGTTTTAGATTTAGATTACTATGAAAGAGCTATCAATTTGATACTTATAAAAGTCTCAAAACCTGAAATTTTCGTTTTTTCAGACGATATACCATGGGTCAAAAATAATCTTAAGATTCCTCTACCTCTTCATTATATATCCAACAACGGAACTACCAAAGATTATGAAGATTTACAGATGATGAAAGAATGCAGGTATCATATTATTGCTAATAGTTCTTTCAGCTGGTGGGCAGCATGGTTGGCTGAATATTCTCAAAAAATTGTAATTGCTCCGAATAAATGGTTTAATATAAATAAAAATACCAAAGATTTAATTCCTGAAGGGTGGTTTAGGCTTTGATAATAATACGAATTCACATTCAAAATGATATTTTTGAATGATAAGATAGGTATGATAACGGTGCGGATTTAAGGATAGAGCAAGGCGCCTACGAAATCGGCCATGAGGCATACTGATAGTATGTTAACGAAGATGAGGAGGAAAACAACGACGCTATATCCTTGAAGATGAATTGGAATAAAATATAAGTGGTTAATAAACTCTGTGTTGCTCGTACGAGCATATTTGCGTGACAATCTTCTCTTTTGTCCTATTAGATGGGATTGCTTCGTCGCTACGTTCCTCTAATGACTCACCCGGAAAAGCACATTTTCTCGCAATGATAGGAAGGGAAAAAACAAGAGTCTGAAACGAGTTTAGGATAATAAAAAAAGGTGATGTTTTAACAGTAAAGATACAAAAATTACTATCTATCGCTAACAGGTTATAAAAATGATAAAAAAGATTGAGATATATTTGTTGTATTTTTCATTAGTGGTTATATTTTCAGGATGTACGTGCCATGAAAATAAAAAACTATCACAAGAAGAATTAAAAGAACAACTTGCTCATCAGATTCCAGAGACTCCTGATTTTTCTGAAGATGGATCTGAATACAAACAAGAGCAAGAGGTTAAAGAGGTTGTTGCCCAAGACATTAGCCAGCAAGAAAAAAAAACCCCACCCCCCACCCCTAAATTTTCCAGAAAAAGGGAAAAAAACCCGTGTTTACCTGAAGAGGAAAAACCTGAAAAACCTATGATAGACGAGAAACAAAATGTTGTTTCGGAAGAAAAGATAGAAGAAGAACAAGAAGAAGACGTAGTAGTAGAAAACCCTATTGAGAAAGAACCTATTGCAATAGCCAAGATAGATGTTCCGAAAGACACTGGAAAAGTAGTTGTTTCTAAATCTATACCTGCAGAAACGGCTTTTTTCCAAAGGTGGAACGGTGAATGTCTTGTTTACCAGATGAACTGGAATTTTGTAAAGGCCGGTACAGCCTTAATTGCTTTGCAGGAAACCTCAAACAGATATGGAGATGTTTACCATCTTGTGGCGGTTACAGTACCACAAGGTATGCTGGCTAAGATAGGTATGGGTTATTACAGGATAGACGCATACATAGATAAAAAAACTTTGTTACCGTATTATTATTATCAATACAGCAAGAACAAAGCCAAAGAAGATATCCTTGAATTGTATTTTAACTGGAAAAACAACAATTATAGATGGAAGTTTAGAAAATTTAAAGATGGGAATCTTTACGCAACAAAAACAAAAGTGGTTCAACTGACAGGTACAGTATATGACGGTATATCAAGTTTTTATATCTTAAGAACACTTGATTTTGAAAAGGAAAACAGGTTTATCATACCTGTGGCATTAAATGAAATGTGGGACTTAACAATAAACAAAAAAAGCAGAAAAAAAACAAATATCCCTAATTTTGGCTTTAAAGATATTTATATTGTTGAACATAAAGCAAAAAACAATGCCGGTTTTTTTATTCAGGGCAAGATGGATATGTGGATAACGGCTGATAAAAAAAGGACCCCCGTGTATATGGAAGGCAAAGTACCTTTAGGGACAGGAAAACTTTCTCTTATCTCTGAAATACAGCTTGCTCCTGATACAAAATTTAATATAGATACTATATCTCAGATTTTAAGCCAGGTGAGATAAATGAAAATCCTGTCTTTGGAAACCACCTCAGAAATAGGTAGCATAGCTTTTCTTGAAAATGGCAATATTGGATATGAAACGGTTTTTGAAGGTTGCGAGATATCAAACTATTTAGTATCCAGTGTTGAAAACATCCTGGAACAAAAATCTATTGCTTTGTCGCAAATTAACTATTTTGTGGTATCAATCGGACCTGGTTCATGGACAGGGACCAGATTGGGGATTTCATTTGTCAAAGGTCTTGCAAAAGGAGATAAACATCGTATCTATTGCATTACTGTTCCACACTCCCTTTTTTTCGGCATAAGGCAATTGAGATTTCCAGCAATATGTCTTATTAATGCTTACGGCGGAAAGATATATGTTTCTCACTTTAACGGACGTTTCTATTACCATAAACACTATTTTCCTGAAAAAATTTCTTGTGAAGAAGTTTTTGAAATGTTTGTCGGTAAAGAAGTTTTGTGTACAGGACCAGGAACCTCACTGCTTCCTCAAGCACTGAGAAAGCAGAAGAATATTAAATTGCCTGACAGGTATTTTGTATATCCGAAAGCAGGTCTTAATGGCCTTCTTGCATTTGAAAAAATCAACAGACATATTCCGTCTCTGCCTTTAAAGCCTTATTATGGAAGATAAAAAAATAAAAATAGCCTATATAATTTCAAGTGCAGAAATTGGCGGAACAGAAAAAATGCTTCTCCTGATGCTTGAAAATATCAATAGGTATGTATTTGAACAACCTGTTGTTTTTGCAATAAAAGGAAAAGGTAAGTTTACTGAAGAATTAAAAAAGAAAAATATCAAAACCTATGTATACAATTTCAAAGAAAAACCTTTTGTTTTTTTTCTATTTCTTCAAACCTTGAAAAAAGAATCTCCTGATATTATACATTCTTTCCTTTTTGCTGGAAATATAACAGGACGTATATCCGGATATCTGTTGAAAACCCCCCTTGTGATTTCTTCACAAAGGAGTATTGATGCATGGCGCAAATGGTACCACTGGATAATAGATGGTCTTACTTCAACATGGGCAGACCTGATTATTTCCAACTCATTTTCAGGGAAAGATATTCTCGTTAAGAAGGCTCATATTAACCCACATAAGATAATTGTTATTCCTAATGGGATAAGTAGTGTAAAACTTCAATGTAATGTTAGCAGAGAATCACTCGGATTGAAAGATTCAGAGATTGTTGTTGGTACTGTGGGCAATCTAAAAAAAGCAAAAGGTCATATATATCTTATCAGGGCAGCTGAGATTGTTTTGAAACAATTTCCTCATACAACATTTATTATTACCGGAGAAGGTAATCTGGAACAGTTTTTGAAGGAAGAAGTACAAAAAAGAGGTATCTGCGAAAAATTTATTTTTACGGGATTCCGCCAGGATGCCGAGGAAATAATCCAACTGTTTGATATATTTGTTTTGCCTTCTCTATGGGAGGGATTTCCCGTAAGTCTTCTTGAAGCCATGAAATACGGGAAACCAGTAATTGGTTTTGGTGTTGCAGATGTCCCATATATTGTTGAAAATGGTAGAAGCGGTTTTGTTGTTAAACCCGCTTGTTATCAACAGATGGCTTCCTGTATAATAACCCTGATTGAAGACAAAAATCTCCGTCTGAGCATGGGATTATGTGGACAAAAGAAAGTAAGAGAAGAATTTAGTCTTGAAAAAATGCTTAATAACTATACTACCGTATATACGAAGAATGTGAAAATGCGTTGATTTCTAACAGAAAAAAGGGTAAAATTTTTATTTATGTTGCGAGACAACAGAAATAAAAAAAATACGTTTCTTCTTCTGTTCACAGAACGGGTTATGGCAAGCAACAGATGCAATCTTCATCTCAACGTGTCATTGACACAAAACAAAAGGATAGTAAATGGTGACAAAAAATGGGGATTTTCAGGTAAAACGTAAGACAAAAAAAAAAGAAACTGCGGATTGGTTTAAATCTTTAATATGGGCAGTTATTATTGCTGTTATCATACGTATTTTTTTCATAGGCAATTTTAAGATTCCAACTACATCTATGGTTCCAACCCTAAAGGTTGGTGACAGACTTCTATCAAATAATATCATTTATAAAATTAGGCCTCCATTGAGAGGAGAAGTTGTTATTTTTAAGTATCCTGAAGACCCAAAGAGAGATTTTGTTAAAAGGATGATAGGTTTACCAGGTGAAACCCTTCAAATTAAAGACGGTAGCATATATATTAACGGTACAAAGGTTACGGATACTCCTATTGTCAATATCTATTATTACAGTGAGGGCTATTTTGGGAATCAGAGCGAGATTAAAATTCCTGCAGGCTGTTATTATGTATTAGGAGATAACAGCATTAACAGCAGGGATAGCAGGTATTGGGGCTTTGTTCCTGCAAAAAATATAGTTGGGAAGGCCCTGTTTATATACTGGCCACCCTGGAGAATGGGTTGTATAAAATAATAGTAATATTTTTAAAAGAGGAGAAGAGTGATAAAAATGAATAAAAGAAAAACAGTCGAGACAACAGTATACATAAAAGAAAACGACCTGAAAAATTTAAGGGAAAATACAAAAAAGTTAAAAAAGGCTGAAGAAAACTTATCACGGATAAATAAACAGTTAGAAGAAATGAAAGAAAAGTATCTCAGACTTGCAGCTGATTTTGATAACTATAAAAGGAGGGTAGAAAAAGAAAAACAGGATATATTTAAGTACGGGATTGAAAACTTGATAATGCAGTTAATTCCCTTTGACGATATTTTTGAAAGTGTTTTAAAACAGATGGAAAATAAACCTTCTCCTGAAATAGTTCATAAGGGACTTGAAATGCTAAAAACGGAATTTTCTAAAATTCTTGAAGATGCCGGTGTCAAAAAAATAAATTCCCTGAATAATAGATTTGATGCAAATATACATGAAGCTTCAGAAGTTATTGAAACAGATGATTACCAGGATGGACAGATCATTGAGGAAGAAAGAGCAGGATATTTATTAAACGGTAAGACTATCAGACCAGCATTGGTTAAAGTAGCAAAGAAAAAATGCGATGCGACAGACAATGACAGTAAAAATTTTAGCTCCTGCAAAGATTAATCTTTTGTTAGAAACAGGAGTTTCTGAAAACGGTTTCCATCCTATAGTATCCTTAATAGACATAATAGATTTGTGCGATACAGTGGAGATAAACGAGTCAAGTAAGACAAATGTTGTTTTTCTCCCTCCTTATGATATTCCTAAGGATAATACTGTTGTACAAAGTATTGCTCTTCTAAAAGAACGGTTTAATCTTAAAAAGGAATTTGACATAAAAATTCTCAAAAGGATTCCTCCAGGCAGCGGTTTAGGGGGCGGGAGTTCTGACGCAGCTGCTGTTTTGAATACACTTTCAGGTAATTGCAACCAATTACCTACAAGAAAAGAGATTGTTGAAACAGCATCTATTATAGGAAAAGATGTTCCTCTTTTTCTTTGTGGGCGAAGATGTGTAGTTGAAGGTTTTGGAGAAAAAATAAGAAAAGTACCTTCCAATCAGACGTTGTTTTACCTGCTTTTTATCCCGAATTTTGAGGTTTCAACAAAGAATGTTTATTCAAACCTTGATAAGATGGGCATAAAAGGCAATTTGACACAGGCAAGGGCAAAAATTAAAATTATACTTGCGTTAGTGGAATCATTAGACGTTGTCAGCATAGAAAAACATATTGACAACAGACTGTCATATAGTTATTTTAACTTATATCCACAGGCAAGGGAGGTGAAAAACTATATAGAAAAAAAGACAGGAAAAAGTTTTTTTGTATCGGGTAGTGGGGGTACACTCTTTGCGGTTTTTGCAACGAAAAGAGAAGCAGAAGAAAAAGCCGTAAACATAAAAGTAGAAGGATGGAAAAGTTTTGTGGTTTGCAGCATGACAACTTCTTGGAAAGGAGGAAACGATGGAAATTACAGAAACAAGAATTTCTCTTGTAGGCAGACCTAACAGTAGATTGAGAGCCTATGCTTCTATAACCTTTGACGATGTTTTTGTAGTGAGGGACATCCGGGTAATTGAAGGTAAAAAAGGGCTTTTTGTTGCAATGCCGAGTAAAAAAATGCAAAGTGACTGTCCCAGGTGCGGTTTTAAAAATCCTGTTACAAACAAGTTTTGTGGTTCTTGTGGAACAACTTTAAATCCGGTTGTTGAGAAAGGATTGATTCCATCCCAACAACATAGAGACCTGGCACACCCGATAAAAACTGAGTTTCGAGAATATCTACAAAATAAGGTTCTTGAAGAATATAATGTAGCATTAGGTAAATAAAAATTGCCATTAAAAGCGCAGTTTTTTGCCCGGTAGTGTAATGGTAACACACCGGCCTTTGGAGCCGAGGTTCGAGGTTCAAATCCTCGCCGGGCAGCCAGACCAGATAGATGTGTTTAATCTGGCAAAGAAAAACTAATAGAAAATGTGAAGGTGGATATGAAAAGAAAACTGGTGGTTTTAATACTCGCAGCAGGCAAAGGTAAAAGGCTCGGCGGAGAATCGCAGAAGGTCGTCAAAAAACTTTTTGATAAACCCTTGCTTCTTTACCTGATAGAAACAGTTGAGATGCTTAAACCTGAGAGGATAGTATTAGTTGTTGGACATAAAAAAGAAGAGGTTTTTGAACAGATGAAAGACAGGAAGGTTGAATATGTAGAACAACAGTTGCCAATGGGCACAGGACATGCAGTTATGCAGGCGGATGAAGTTTTGAAAGACTATCATGGAGATATACTGATTCTCTGTGGGGATGTTCCTTTTATTACAATATCCACACTGAAAAAGCTTATAGAAACACACACAAGCAACAGGAATTGCGGCACTATTCTTACCGTATACCCAGAAAACCCTTTTGGTTACGGCAGAATAATAAGGAATGGTAAAGGAACAGTAGAATCCATAGCGGAAGAGGTTAATGCAACCGAAGAAGAAAAAGATATAAAAGAGGTTAACGCAGGAGTTTATATTTTTAACAAAAAGAAACTTTTTACAGCGCTCAAATACCTCAAGCCTGACAGAATTAAAGGAGAATACTACTTTACAGATGTCGTAGAAATTCTTTCTTCTCAGGGACAAACGATTAATACATATACGACAGACAAACTTGAAGAGTGCATAGGTATTAATACTTCTGAAGATTTCAGGAAAGCACAAACCCTTTTAAGGAGGATAAAAAATAATGGATAACTGCCTGCTTTTTTCGGGAAATTCTAATCCTGCACTTGCTTCCAAGATTGCAGACTACCTTGGTAAAACCCTTGGGATTATGGATATTTACAGGTTTCATGACGGAGAAATAGGAATAAAAATAGAAGAAAATGTAAGGGGGAAAGATGTTTTTATCATACAATCTACCTGTCCTCCTGTTAATGAAAATCTTATGGAACTTTTAATATCACTTGATGCTATCAGACGGGCTTCTCCGCGACGGCTAACCGCAGTCTTACCTTATTACGGTTATGCCAGACAGGACAGGAAAGACAGACCTCGTGTGCCTATAACTGCAAAACTTGTTGCAAATCTTCTTGTATCTGCAGGTGTTGACAGAATATTGACAATGGATTTACATACACCGCAAATACAGGGTTTTTTTGATATCCCGGTAGACCATCTGTTTGCTGCTCCTGTCATCGTAAGATATCTTCAGAACAAAAAGATGAATAAGACAGTTATTGTAGCCCCTGATGTCGGAGGGGTTAAAACTGCCCGAGCTTTTGCCAAAAGACTGAATGCTACTCTTGCAATTGTTGATAAAAGAAGATTGTCACCTGACCAGATAGAGACAGTACATCTTATAGGGGAGGTAAAAGGATGCAATGCGGTTATTGTTGATGACTTAATTTCTACAGGTAGCACTCTAATCGAAGCAGCCCAGATATTGTTGGAACATGAAGTATCTTCAGTTTATGCTACCTGTACGCATCCGGTTTTTTCGGCGGAATCTGTAAATAAACTTAATGCATCTCCCCTTTCGGAAATTATCATATCCGATACAATTCCAACTGCCAATCTACCCAGCAAGTTTACAGTACTTAGTGTTTCAGAACTTCTGGCTGAAGCAATAAAGAGAATTCATCTCGAGACTTCTGTCAGCTCACTCTTTATTTAATGTGGTTCACATGGTTTTTCAACCCATAGAACCTTTTTTCCTATGATTAGCTTTCTTGGATCTCCATCTCAACTTTCTTTTTTTTCTTCTCATTTTTTCTTGGCTGATTTCTTCTTTGGTGCTGCTTTCTTAACTACTTTCTTTTTAGCTGCTGCCTTTTTTTTCACAACCATTTTTTTCACCTCCTCATTGGGTACCCTTTTTATGAGAACCCTTACCTTTTATTAACATATATTAAAAAATTATTTTTTTATTTTGTCAAATTTTTTTGCTTTGATGTTATAATAATGTCATAAAATAACTCAAAAAAGAATCGTCTTGGTGAGGTGAACAATGAAATATCTTATTACAGGTGGATGCGGATTTATAGGTTCTCATCTTGCGGAAAAGATTCTTGATGAAGGCAACGATGTATTTGTGATAGATGACCTTTCTACAGGCAACCTTGACAATGTTTCCAGAATAATGGGAAACAAAAAATTTCATCTTGTGATAGATACCATATTAAATAGTATTATATTAGAAGAGATGCTCAGAGAAAGTGATTTTGTTTTTCATCTTGCTGCTGTCGTTGGCGTCAAAAGAGTTATGGATAATCCTATAGATTCTATTATTATAAACGTTGAAGGTACATACAATGTTTTACGGCTTTGTGCACATCTCAATAAAAAAATCCTTATATCATCAACCTCTGAAATTTATGGAAAAAACGAGACTATACCGTTTGCCGAGAATGCCGATATTATCATAGGTAATACGAAGAAAAAAAGGTGGAGTTATGCCTGTACGAAGGCTATAGACGAATTTCTTGCGTTTGCTTTTTTTGAGGAGAAACATCTTCCAGTTATTATTGTCAGACTTTTTAATACTGTAGGGCCACGTCAGAGCGAAAGGTATGGCATGGTTATTCCGCGTTTTATATCCCAGGCTATGAGTAATAATCCCATAACTGTTTTTGGTACGGGACAACAGACAAGATGTTTTATGCATGTTTCAGATGTAATAAATACGTTAACTGAATTAATTAAAAGAGATAATGCATACGGGGATGTTTTTAACATAGGCAGTTCAGATGAAATAACCATAAAAGAGCTTGCTCAAAAAATCATAAGCATTACAGGAAGTTCTTCTACCATTTCATTTATAGACCCCGCGGATATCTATAAAACTGGATTTGAAGATATGAACAGAAGATTACCTGATACTTCTAAGATAAAAAGCCTAATTGATTTTAGGATACAATATTCTTTAGATGATATTATCCGAGACTGCATAAAAAATATAAGGAACTAAACATGTGAGTAAAAAAAATAAATTTCATAAGATATATGTAATACTTTCCTGTATTTTAGTTGTTGGTTTTATCATCAGGCTAATCTACCTTTACTTTCTTAAAGATACAGTTTATTTCAATCCACTGCTTATGGATAAGCATGACCAGAAGACCTTTATTATATGGGCACAACAAATCCTTAAGCATCCATGGTATGTTGATGGCAAGCCTTTCTATATGGCACCTCTGTATCCTTATGTCCTTGCAATTTTTTACAGAATTTTTTCAGGAAATCTCATACTTGTTCTGATATTTCAGCTGTTACTTGATGTTTTCCTGTGTGGATTGCTTTTTTATATTGGCAAAAAAATATACAACCAATGGACAGGAATTATAGCTGCTTTCCTGGGATGTTTTTATAAAACTTCTATTGTTTATGCTTCCTCTGTGTTAAGCGACAGCCTCATTTTTTTTCTATACATATTTTTTTTATTTTTTTTATATTATGCTCTGGAGAAACCTAATATTGGGAGATGGATATCCGCAGGAATCATACTGGGTTTTGCTGCACTGGCAAAACCAACCATAGCCATTTACCTTCCTTTTCTTTTCATAGGGCTTTACCTTTTCCCCTCAAAAAAACTTTTACCATTGACTATCTCCGAAAAAATGCAACCACTTCTTGTGATGTCTATTTTAATAGGTTTCTCAGGACTGGTAATATTACCTGTAACTGTAAGGAATTTTTATATCAGCAGGCAATTTATACCGATATGTACGAATGGCATGGTGAACTGGCAGATAGGTAACAGTTCTGATTCCATTGGTTTATTTTACTATCCTAAGGGCCAACTTTTGAGCCCTTTTTCACTTGCCTTCTGGAAGCTTTTTATTACCAAGGTTAATATATTTTTTACAAGCTATGAATGGCCTCAAAACATGACTGTCTACCTAATGGAAGACCTTATACCTTTTTTGAAGACTGCTTTTGTAAGGTTTGGGTTTGTTGTCCCGATAGGTATGGGAGGCCTCTTGGTACTTCTGAAAAACTGGAAAAAGAACTTCATATTTATATCCTTTACTCTGTCGAACGTACTGTGGGTAGTTCTTTTTTTTGTAGTGGATAGGTATAGGTTACCAGCAGTGGGTTGCTTTATGGTGTCTGCTGCGTTTCTTATCGTATGGAGCGTTGAAAAACTAAGAGAAAAGAGAATTTTATGGCCTATTGTAGTTTGGATATTTGTTGGAGCATTTGCATATTTTTACAACATTCTTCCCGGACCACTTATTCCTAAACCTTCAGTGGAAACGTTCGCTGCGCTCAGTGTAAAGAATATTCAGTACGATCTTTCAAAAAGGGATTTTGAAAGAGCGTTGAAAAAATCTGAAACATATTACAGATTTATGCCTGGGGATTACCGGTCCAGTTTTATGCTCGCATGTGTTTATGCTGAGATGGGAGATATGGATTCTGCTATCAGGTATCTTGAACATTCACTTAAAATAAATCCGGATTTTGAACCTGCACATAGCTTTCTGAATTACCTGAAAAATAACTAAAACCTTTTTGTTTTTTTCTTCTTGATATGTTATATTTTTAAACATACTAAACTCTTATGGATAAAAAAACCGTAGAAATTAGAGATAAATTTATTGAGGCAGTAGGCAATATGGGGGAAAGCTTAGGTATTAGCAGAACTGTCTGCCAGATATATGCACTGCTTTATATCAATCCTGAACCGCTTTCTCCTGCTGAAATAGGCAGACTTTTAGCTGTAAGCAAGGGCAATGTAAGTATTAACATGAAAAAACTTGAAGAATGGAACGCTGTAAAAAAAGTCTGGAGAAAAGGATATGCGAGAAGTTTTTACACAGCCAACGAAGATATAGAAGGGGTCGTTTTAGAAAGACTTAAATCTGGTTTAAAAAAAAGACTGGACCAGATGAAAAGTACTCTTACCGAATTAAAAGATTCCATAAAATCCTTATCATCAAAAAGTGGAGATAAAAAAATAAGTAAGTATTATTCTACTTCATTTACAAGAATGGAAAACCTTCTTATACAATCAGACCTATTTCTTGAAAATATAAATTTATTCAAATCGCTCTTTAAAAAATGATTTTGTCCTGGAGTAGTCTTGATTTTTCGGCAAATTCTTGTTAATCTCCTATACTTTCATTTCCTTTGAGAGGGAAAAAAGCAGGGTTGATTTGTAGACTTACAGTTTTCATTTTGCTCTTGACAAAATAGTTTATATAGTTTAATATATATTAAACAAATAGGAATAATGGGGTAAAATACTCCTGAAGAAAAATAAATATGTCCAGAAAATCTTTGATAACGGGTATTACAGGACAGGATGGTAGTTATCTTGCAGAACTTTTGTTGAAAAAAGGTTATGAAGTGCATGGTATCATCAGACGAGCAAGTACTTTCAATACCGTGAGAATTGACCACATGTTTTCAGATTTTCATCAACCGGACACACGGCTATTTCTTCATTATGGGGACTTAAGTGACAGTGGTCAACTAAGCAATCTTATTTATAATATACAGCCTGATGAAATTTATCATCTGGGAGCCCAAAGCCATGTTCGGGTGAGCTTTGACATGCCTGAATATACAGGTGATATCACAGCATTGGGGACAACCCGACTATTGGAAGCAATAAGAAGAAGCGGTATTAAGACAAAATTTTACCAGGCAAGCAGCAGCGAGATGTTTGGAGATGCTTTAGCCCCACAGAATGAGGAAACACCTTTTAAGCCCTGCAGCCCTTATGCAGCGGCCAAGGTTTATGCCTATTGGATGGTAAAAAACTACAGGGAAGGTTATAATCTGTTTGCTTCCAACGGTATCCTTTTCAATCATGAATCACCACGACGTGGTGAAACCTTTGTTAGTAGGAAAATAAGCCGGTCCATAGCAGGTATTCTGAAAGGTACCCAGGACGTTCTTTACCTTGGAAACTTAGAAGCCAGGAGAGACTGGGGATTTGCTCCAGAGTATGTGGAAGCAATGTGGCTTATTTTACAACAAGAAATACCTGATGACTATGTCATTGGTACTGGTGAATCTCATTCTGTTCAAGAATTCGTGGAGAGCGCTTTTTCCTATGTCGGTTTGGACTGGAGAAAGTATGTCCGGATAGACCCCAGATATTTCAGACCAAAAGAGGTAAACAATCTTATTGCTTCCATTGAAAAGGCAAAAAAAACCCTTGGCTGGACACCACATATTACCTTTGAGAAACTAATAAAAATTATGGTGGATGCAGATATGAGGGCAGCTGGGTTAAATGTTAAAGGTGAAGGGGATACCGTGTTGAAAGATGTGTTTCCTATAATCTGGTGGAAGAGAGATTGAACAAAAGAAAAGAAAATGAATAATTTTAAACCTGAATATCAAATTGGCGTAGGAAATTTTGTTTTCGGGGATAAGGAAAAAAAATATCTTAAGCAGGTCATTAAATCAAACAGGTTATCTTATGGTCCACTAACACAAAAGTTTGAAGTGCTCTTTTCACAGGAGCACGGCTGTAAATTCGGAATATTCTGTAATAGCGGAACCAGTGCCTTACATATTGCATTGGCTGCATTAAAAGAAAAATATAAATGGCAGGATAAAGACGAAGTTATTGTTCCTGCAATAACATTTATTGCTACTTCAAACATAGTACTTCATAATAACATGCAACCTGTTTTTGTTGATGTTGATAAAAATACATATAACATAAATCCATCCCTAATTGAAGAAAAAATAACTGATAGAACAAAGGCAATTATTCCTGTCCATTTATTCGGTATGCCTGCGGATATGTTTCCGATAATGAAAATATGTCGTAAATATCACCTGCGGATTATTGAAGATTCTTGCGAAACAATGTTTGCTTCATATAAGAACAAAAAAGTGGGTTCGTTTGGTGATATTGGTTGTTTTTCTACCTATATAGCGCATTTTCTTGTGACAGGAATCGGAGGGCTATGTATTACAGATAATGATGAGCTGGCAGTGATGATTAGAAGCTTGATAAATCACGGAAGGGATTCTATATATATTGGCATAGATGATGATAAAAAACAAGGGAAGTCTTTGTTTGAGGTTGTGGACAGGAGATTTAAGTTTATCAGACTTGGACACAGTTTCAGAGCAACTGAGATAGAAGCGGCAATAGGTTTGGGACAATTAGAACGTAAAGATGATATAATCTCAAAAAGAAGAACAAATGGAAGATATCTGACAGAGGGGCTATCTGACCTTGACAATTTTTTGCAATTGCCCTGTGTTCCAAAAGACAGGGACCATAATTTTATGATGTATCCAATAGTGATAAAACGGGGAAATAAAAAAAAGCTGGTTTATTTTCTGGAGAAAAACTTGATTGAGACACGCGATATGATGCCTCTTTTAAACCAGCCCTTATATACAAAATTGTTTGGAAAAAAAGAAGACGAATTCCCTGTGGCGAAATGGATAAATCACAATGGGTTTTATATCGGCTGTCACCAATACCTTAAAAAAGTAGAGTTAGACTATATTATAGATAAATTCCATGAATTTTATAAAAAGTGGCAATAATCAATTCTGGAAACATAAAAAGGTTTTAATAACAGGTGGTTATGGTTTTCTCGGTAGGCAGGTGATTGCCAAATTATGTTCCAGTGTAAAAACAGCCGATATGTTCTTGTTTCACAAAAAGGATTTCGATTTAAGAAAAGAGGAAGATGTTCAGAAACTCTTCTCCCACTGTGGTAAAGTAGATATCGTTATCCATCTTGCAGGAGATGTAGGTGGTATTGGTTATAACAGGAAGTTTCCTGCAGACGTTTTTTACAACAATCTCATGATGAACACTTTAATAATGGAATATTCAAGATTGGCAGGGGTGGAAAAATTTGTGGGAATAGGAACGGTCTGCTCTTATCCTAAATTTGCTTCAGTGCCCTTCAAAGAAGAAGATTTGTGGTCGGGCTATCCTGAGGAGACAAACGCTTCTTACGGACTGGCAAAAAAAATGATGATTGTTCAGGGACAGGCTTACAGAGACCAATTTAATTTTAATGCCATACACCTACTTATGATTAATCTGTATGGGCCCGAAGATAATTTTGATGCAGAAAACTCTCATGTGATTTCAGGATTGATAAGAAAATTCTGTGAGGCTCAACAGAGTAGTTTAAAAGAAGTGGTAGTATGGGGTACAGGCAAAGCTACCAGAGAATTTCTGTATGTTGAAGACGCAGCAGAGGCAATTATTCTCGCCACAGAAAAATACAATAAACCAGATCCGGTTAATATTGGTTGTGGCAAGGAAATTTCTATTAAAGAGCTTGCATATTTAATAGCAGAACTTACAGATTTTCATGGGCAAATTATCTGGGACAGTTCCAAACCTGATGGACAGCCAAGAAGATGTCTTGATACCAGCAGAGCAGAAAAAGAATTTGGATTTAAAGCAAGAACCGATTTAAGAGAGGGCTTAATTAAAACCATTGCCTGGTATGAAAAATCCCTTCAGGAGGCAGGAAAATGAAACCAAAGGTAGTAATCCTTTGCGGTGGAAGGGGTACAAGAATGGAAGAAGAAACAGAAATTCGGCCTAAACCCCTTGTAGAAGTAGGTGGAAAACCCATTCTCTGGCATATAATGAAAATTTATGCACACTATGG
This sequence comes from uncultured bacterium, assembly GCA_964650875.1. Lineage (GTDB taxonomy): Bacteria > Ratteibacteria > UBA8468 > B48-G9 > JAFGKM01 > JALNXB01. The sequence goes on along the minus strand of CAZYYF010000005.1, from coordinate 287 downwards.
ATTTGATGATTTTATACTTTGTCTTGGGTATAAAGGTCATATGATCAAAGAGTATTTTCTGAACTATGAAATAATGCATAGTGATTTTACTTTGAACTTAGGTACCAATGACATTCGGACATACAACAAATCTCGTGAGAAAAACTGGCAGATTACTTTTGCTGATACGGGTGAAAAATCTCAAACTGGAGCAAGAGTAAAAAAGATTGAAAAATATATAGACGGAGATATTTTTATGCTTACCTATGGAGATGGTGTGGCTGATATAGATATCCATCAGTTATTAC
>CAZYYF010000004.1:0-25881 GCA_964650875.1 uncultured bacterium | reverse complement strand
CCTGCCTTTTTACCAGTCCCGAAAAAGAGAACTTCCAGAGGGGAATTTTATCAGTTTCGCCAGCCGAGTTTTTTCATAACTTCCTTTGCCTGTTCTTCTGAGGTACATCCGAGAGAAATGAGAAGACCTTCCGGTTTTAGGTTTTCCAGAACGATGTCAACCTCTTCAATCTTCGGATAAACAACTATGGATTTTTTCTTTTCCTGAATCTTTTTATAGAGCGGAAGGTATCTGCTTATACTTTCCTTATCTGCCCGTGCGCCAGAAACCCATTGGATTGCATTCAATTTTGGTATGTCCAGAAGAATATCAAGATGTTGGAGTGCCTGTGGTCCATCAAGGTGATAGATGGAATAACCACGATAATCCCTATCGGGATTACTTTCATAGGGGCTCACGCCCCTCTGACGGTCGCTATCGCTCCCTATCACCCCGCTGGGGGAACCAGATTGTTCCCCCCGCACACCCTCTAATCCGCATCGGGATTTCTTAAAACCTTGAAATTTCGATGCTTCAAGCGTAAGTATCAAAACCCATCCGGAAAATTCAGGTTCTTGTCTGCCTTTGCACGATGCTAAAGGTAAACTGAGGTTCAGTTTCGACAAAGTAACTTACTTTGATTTTATTATAGACCTCTACACATTGTCAAATTTCTGGACAAGTTGGGGATATAGGTAACACATTAGTTTCCTGTTTTTGATATAAAAATTCTCAAGGAGATACATAACCCAATGACTGGTGTGCTCTATTAAATCTGAAAAACTTTTCCATAACCAAGGAGGTGTTACCTATATACCTTAACTTCTTCATTTCTATGCGGAAAACGAATTTTGAAATCTGTAAGGGAAAAATGGTATAATGTTCTTTGATATGGCAGCGGTGACTCTATAAATACTATTAAAAAATAGTCATTGGTTAGCCTCAAAAAGTTATAACTCTCTCTGCCCCGTGTCAAAGAAGGGATAGAAAGAGGTTGCTTTGTGGCGCTAATACATTACAGACTTTGGACAAAAGAGATAAAAAAGGAATTGGACTGAACATTATTTGGGCACCAAAGGAAAATAAAGTCTGAGATAAGTTATTGATAATTAAAGACTTCGGGCCGTTAGCTCAATGGCAGAGCAGGGCACTCTTAATGCCAAGGTTGGAGGTTCAACTCCTCCACGGCCTACTTTCTGGTTAAACCAACAATATTCAAAGAAGTATGGGGATTTTTTTCTTCAGAGATTCCGTGATTCTACAAAATTCACTCAATTTTAACAGTCAGTACCTCTGATGGATGTGAAACATTACCCCAGTTATCGATAGCTACAACCTTGTAATAGTATTCTTCCCCTTTTTCAATCTGAGGGTCTATAAAAAAGTTTTCATTAGGGCTGGCCAAAAGTGTTGCCTGAGAAACTCTAAAATCTTTTGTCTTCCCTCTGTATATATTGTATCGGCTAACTCCCTGCGGTGCTGATGATGTTTCCCATACCAGTTTTACATAAGGAGCCTTTATATTGTATCCCTTCCATGAGATAACAGGGACTTTTTCATTTTTAACAATCTCTTCTATCTTCAACCCAACAGGTGCGGAAGGAGGAGTAACAGGCATATTCCCGCAAGGACCCGGAGTAAAACCAGCATCGTTGGTAATCATAATAGTATCTATCGCTACACCCGCATCTCCTGTGACAAATTCAATGGACATCCTTCCTGCGGGATACCTGGTTAAAACCTGTTTCATCGCTACCCATTTCCATTCAGACCCCTGCACAGCAATTTCTCCCATAGGCCTGCCATCTACATTAACAGAAAATTTTCCACTACAAACATCTGTTGTTTGAGGCCAACCTGTGGTATAAGTTGTCCTTTCGAGGATAGACATTCCACGTACTCTTGCCATAATCTTTATATTGCCCGACACAGGAATTGGGACATCCAATTTAACTGATCCTACCAAACCTTCTTGCAATTTTTTACTGTATATCATCTCAGGGTCAGTAATAGCCAATGCGTACGCATTGTTTGCTCCACGGGGCTCAAAAAAAGGCGCCATAGGACCCTTGATAATTCCTGTCTCGGCTTGGTAAAAATGGCGGAAAAACCTGTTGGTACCAACAGAAATCTCAGAAGAAAACATCTTACTTTCCAGTCCTGAATACTCCACTGATGTTAGCACATAAAACCCTTCGTTGGCAGACGACAGAAGAGTACTTGTTTCCTTGATAAGTTCACGGTTAACCTTCACAAAGTTTTTACCGCTTTCTTGAGAATGGTAGAGGTTATAACCTTCTATCTCCCTATTGTATCGTGGTTTATCCCATACAAGCCTGTTGCCTTCCACACGCAGATTTATAGGTGGTTGGGGATAACGGACAACGGCAATGTAGATATCAGCCCATAGTCTATCAGGATGGTCTCCTGTAAGCATAGGAGAGAAAAAAGATACTTTTGTGAAATCAGGGCTGAAGACCGGAGAGGTTCTGAACATAGGTTTATGGTATGCAGTTTTGTCAGCCCTTGTCCTATATCTAATCTTGTAGTCATAGAAATTTGTTATTGCAGCAGTCCAGAGGGTTTTGTTTTCAAGGTCTATCATTACCACAGGGCAAACGGGTTCTGCATAACTTTCTACCACAGCGAAATCTTTGTCCCTTCTGAATTCGTGAGGCCAGGTAATCCTGTCCAATTCTGGATAGTTGCCTATAAAATCTACCCTGCCGGTATAAGGGCAATTAACACTTACGGTAGTATTGAAACTGCTGTGCATGCCTAAAGCACTCATATGAAGGAGCGTCCCATCCTCAAGAAGAAAAATTGCATTGTCTCCAGACCGTGGCAGTCCCGCAGCAAGTTCCCACCAGTTAAACGAAGGCTCTGGAATCCCACCGGTATGACTCGTAGCATGTTCAACAATGCTCACCTTCGGATTGGGAATGACCCTTAACAATCCACGTGTATCTCCTTCTGTAAGGCAAATAGCCCAGACCTGGTAAGGATTTTCAGGATCATCAAAATATTTTCCCCTGTTAATCTCAAACAGGTAATATCTGTTACCTTGCCTGTCAACAGCATTACGCCAGTTGTTCCAGGCCTTGCCCCAGACGCTTGACATCGGATAGGCATCCGGTCCATTTGTTACATCTTTGGGGTAGACCTCGTCGTTTTCAGGTTTAGTTGATATACTTTTGATGTTGAACTGTCTGAACTTTTCACCGTTTGTGTCTGAAAGTCCTATAAACTTTCTGTCATCAGAAATCCAGACAAGTGTATTATGTGTAATTTCCCTGATGTTAGGTCCTCTACTACTATCTCTACAAGGATTCTCTATAAGTTTCCATCCTTTGCGTGAAGGCATATCAATCTGGAAGGTTTCTCCGGTAACTATATTTCTTAAAGCAATAAGGTTTAATGTCCTTCTTGTACATATCCAGTTTACAGGGTCAGTGCCTGGAGGAAGCCGTTTTTGTTCCCATGGAAACAGCCAAACAAGGTCACGCCAGGTGTTGTTTAGATACCGGGCAGAACCATCTGTTCGTAACAGTCCTCTTGGAGCTCTTCTTGAACCGGTATAGAAATACTTACCTTCATGGCTGAAATCCGGACTTCCGACATAAGAATGGTCTGTCTTCCCTTCCTGCGTCATCAACCAGAGTTCTGTTCCAACTAAAGAATCCTGGAATACCACTTTTCCTGGACGTTCCCAGTTAGGATTGTTGTTTATCAGCTCCAAACCGTGAAGAGGATGCGCCGGCATATTTTCTACCCACCGCTCTGATAAAACCGTATCTCCGAGTCGGATAAGTTCCATTTCTTTTATCCAGAGGATAGCCTTATGACGTGTGGGCGGATAACCTATATGGGTTATTCCAACACTTACATTCTTTTTCTGGCTATTATCCGTGCCTGTAACATAAAATGGGAGATCAATCCATCTGTATTCATCAGATACGCCGAGCGGAATCCTGAAAGATGTTGTTGCGTATAAAGCAGCAGCAAAGGTATTTGTCCTCACATGCGCACGCAAAAGATAGTGGCCTGGCATAAGAACAACCGTCTGGTAGATACTCTCAAAGGGAAATAAACCGTCTATTATCAAAGATTTTTCCTTGTTGTCTCTTTGATAAACAACACTGCCCTTTGCCTTTATTGACAACTGCCATCCTGGGAGACTACCATCTGCAAGCATCATGCCGGGATTTGTCAAAAGACCTGTGCTGGTCTTTTCAGGTACTCCTTTGGATATGGCAGAGATATATCCCAGATTGCTGCTTACCAGTACCTTAAGAGGACTGTTGGGGGTTTCGCGCATGTATACATAGGAAGAAATAAGGTATTCAAATACAGACTTTGATTCTTTCTGTAGAATATCCATTTCGGCTGCAACATACACTGAGTTACCACGTACCACTGTGATACAAAAACCACTGTAAGACTTTCCATCTTTCTCGTAAACACTAAGACGGGTACTGCTATTGCTGGGGTCTCCATCCGTAAGAGTAAACATGTAATCCACGCCTCTATGGTAACTTTCTGTTTTACGGCCTGTATTTTCGTCCCCATCGGCTTTAAGATAGAGATGCAGGATATTGCTACCTATTTTATACGGCCGGCTGAATTCTATCTTGAAAGCGTGTCTACTGTTTGTAAGAGGTGCGTGCCATACCCTGTTTATGACATTTAGTTCCGGAGAAATCTTTTCCTGTTCCTGGACTTTTATATTCATTCCTATAAGTGTCCACTCATACTCCATCTCCGTATATGCGTTTAGAAATATCTTTAATTCTGGTGTAAGGTCGTCTGCTCTAACAGTTTCTCCAACATTTTGTGCATTAACATCTGTATATAATATGCACAACAACCCAACAACCAGCAATAATCTCCTTGCTTTTTTCTTCCAAAAATTCATGTACCTGTTCATAATATCTCCTTTCCGTCTATATGAAAATGCCAAGAGGAATTTACTTTTCTACATGATATAGTATAATTATACTGATATAATAAGGATTGTCCATAAATATAAAATAGTATCACGGGAAGTTTCAGGAAATACCAGAAAGATAGAAACCTGTGTTAACCGGAGATAAATAAATGTATATATTTGTAAGCTTTCAAGACACGGACGATTACTACAAGGAAGGTCCTTCAAGAGGACAGGTAAAAGCCCGACTTGAACAGGCATCAGGACAACGGTGTCTTCTCATACCTTACCAAGAGTTTAACATGTCTGTTGTGGAAGAATTTAAGCCATCAGCCATTGCCATGAGCGGATTTGCTGAACCGGGTAAAGCCGCAAGATTTATAGGGGTGGCAGAGGTCTTAAAAACATCAGAGATACCCATAATTTGTTTCTGTGGAAGTCATCAGCTGATAGATGGATGTCTGACTTATAACTTCGGCAAATCGTCACAATGGAAGCCTGAACCTATGAGAAAAATAGGCATAAGCGAAGATTATCCGAGAGTACCAAAAACCCCGCCATACGACCACTCTGCATACTTTGTTGCTGCAGGTTTTTTCCCCATTAATAGAGTTAAAGATGACCCCATTTTTAAGGGATTGCCTCATACCATGCTTATGAAATGCGCTCATTACTGCGAGATAAAAAAATTGCCTGCGGACTTTGAACTCCTGGCAAGCAGTGGTCACTGCAAGATAGAGATGATAAAACATAAATCCCGTATTCTCTATGGAACACAGTTTCATCCAGAGGCTTATGCCGAACCGTTCTTGCATGGCAAAAAACTGCTGGAAAACTTTGCTGAGGTTGTAAAAAAATACTGGAAACAAAAGAAGGCATAATGCCCATTTGTTATCCTGAAATCCCAATATCATTGCCCATGTGAGCGCACTACCCACAAAACGTTGACAACACAACGACAAAAAACGCCGTATTGCTTCGTAATAAAAACTTTTTCACAATAATAGATTGGAAGGTATAATCCTCACACGGATAGATGAAAGTTTCATAACAGTTGCTTCAGCATCTCTTCAAACTCTTTTTCTCTTATGATGCCAATCTTCCTGGAAACAATATTGCCTTTTCTATCAATGATGATAGTAGTCGGCACTGCTCGGATACCTCCATACAGAGATTCTACCTTTGGATCCCCCATACAAACCGGGTAAGTAATCTTATATTCTGCAATCATTGCCTTGACTTCTGATTCCTTACTATTGACGGCTATCCCAAGTATTTCCATCCCTTTATTTCTGTAATTGTTGTACACCCTGACAAAATCTGGAAGCTCCTGCCGACAAGGAGGACACCATGTCCCCCAGAAGTTAAGAACTACCACCTTGCCCCTAAAATCAGATAGTTTTATAACCTTGCCATCAGGATTCTTAAGAGCAAAATCAGGGGCCTTTGTCTCTTCTGCATTTGAACAAAATGCCACTACTAATATTGATACAATGCATAACAGTATCTTTTTCATCTCTCCTCCTGTTTTTTATAAACATACGACGATAACCTGACAAGTGCATGAAATAGCGCCCTGTAATACTGCATAAATCTATCCGGTTCACTACTTGCCGGCACCTCGGCCAGACAAAACCCTTTGTAATCAGCCTTCTTCAAAAGAAAAAAAAGAGATTCCCATGGATATTTACTACTCAGCTCATGGATGTGACATATCTCTATCCTATCTTTGAGCATATTAAAGTATTTCTCAATAGAACCTGTCTCATCTATATCCTGACTATTAGAATTCCAGCATACATAAAGATTGGGATGTCCTGCAATATCTATCATCTGTTTTATGTAAGGCGGGTAACAACTATCTTTGCCATGAACCTCAAGCCTGATTTTTATGCCGTAATCCGAGGCAAACGAGGCAACCTCTTGCAAAGCACGTCCTATCTGCTCTATGGTTTTCTCTCTGGGTACCCCATCAGGCAAGGCATTAGGTCTTACTTTCACTCCCTGTGCTCCCACATCTTTTGCGAGAAGAACAAACTCTTTCGTTATATCTATATTCTCCTGTACGACTGCAGGCTCAGGACTGTGATACTCACAGAGACTGCCTAAACATACAAGTTTAACAGGAGAATCTTCAAACCTGCTTTTTACTTCTGCTCGTTCTTTTGCAGACAATGAGGGTTCTACTCCGTGCTTATGTGTCGTACGAAGTTCTACTCCTTCAAACCCGAAGGCGCTACATTTTTCTATTATTGTATTGATGTCCCACGTTGCTGCAATCTGGTATGTTACCAATCCCAATTTCACATAAACCTCCTTGGAAATAACCGTCCTATCGGTTTTTTCTCAAACACATAACTGTCTAATCTCGGATATTTTTGAGAGAAACATTTGCTGTATAGTATCAAGAGAAGATTGAGTTTCTGCCTCTACCCGTACAACGATAGCAGGCTGTGTATTAGATGCCCTTGCAAGCGCCCATCCGTCAGGAAAGTATACCTTAACACCATCTATCTCAGCAATATCGTATTTTTCTCTGTAAAAAGCCTTTATCTTCTCTACTAATATGAACTTTTTATCATCTGGGACAGATATTCTTATCTCCGGAGAAGTGAAGTACTCCTTTATGCCACTCAATAGGCTGCTGAGTTTCATGCCCGCGTTATCCATTATCCGCAAAAGCCTCAAAGATGCATAAACAGCATCATCGTAGCCATAATACTCATCCGCAAAATAGAGGTGACCTGAAAGCTCCCCTGCCAGAGGGGCGTTTTCCTCATGAAGTTTCTCTTCTATAAGCGAATGCCCTGTCTTCCACATAATGGGTTTTCCGCCTGCCTTCCTTATCTCTTCCTCAAGGCACCTACTGCACTTGACATCAAAAATAATAGGAGCATCTTGCCGGTGAGACAAAACCTCTCTCGCGTAGAGAATCATAAGTCTGTCACCCCATAAAATCTCTCCTTTATCGTCTATGACCCCCAACCTATCACCATCCCCATCATAAGCAAACCCCGCATCAAGATTATGAACCCTTACTATTTTTATCAAATCTTTAAGGTTGTCAACCACCAGAGGGTCTGGAAGATGATTGGGAAAAGAGGGGTCACTTTCAATGTAAAGGGGGTAAACATCTATGTTGTAAGAATTAAGAATCTTTAATAATGTCATACCCAGTGTTCCGTTACCGGTATCAACCCCTATCCTGAACTTCTTTTTGAAACTAAACATACCTGTCAGAAAAGAGATGTATTCTCCAAGGACATCCTTTTGAAAAACTTTTCCTGTTCCAGTCTGAAAATCCGAAGACTCCATCCTATCTGCAATTGCTTGTATCTTTTGCCCATAAAGACTTCTTTTGCCCACTACAAGTTTGAACCCATTATATTCAGGAGGATTATGGCTGGCAGTAACCATCACTCCGGCATCCCACTGGTATCTGTGAACTGCAAAGTAAAGCACAGGGGTAGGCACAATACCTATATCCATTACCTCACAGCCTGTTTCCACAATGCCGGTTATGAGTTTCTCTTTGATGCCAGGTGTTGTACTTCTGTTATCTCCTCCAACGCAGACCTTTCTTTTGCCAGCCACCCTTACATGGGAACCAAAAGATTTCCCGAGGTAATAAGGAAATTCCCCCTTCAAGTCCTTTTCAAAAATTCCCCGGATATCATACTCTCGGAAAATGTTCCTGTTAAATTTCATTGTCTCCTTCTCCTATTCACCTGAAAAGTACTGTTTTGATAACCTCTCTTCCTTCACTGATACATCGCCCAAGGAGGTGTAATATGTAATCGCACGATTTACCATTTTACGGTTTACCTGCACTAATATATTCTGATAAATCAGCCGTTTTGTCAAGAACCCCAGCAACAAACTGATTGCCCCCTATTCTACACTTATATTATTTCCTTGTGTCTTTTCCTTATTATGTTACAATATAGACACATGGACAGAACCTAACACATTAGGAGGAAAATCAATGAGAATATTTATTATGACAGACCTGGAAGGAGTAGCAGGAGTACTTGATTCAAAAAACTGGTGTTTTCAGGAAGGACCTTATTGCGAGAAAGCCAAAGAACTTCTTACGATGGAGTTAAACGCCGCAGTTGAAGGTTTTCTGGCAGCAGGAGCCACAGAGATTCTCGTAGCCGAAGGTCATGGGGACGGAAGGATACAGATAGAAAAACTTCACCCCAAAGTTGAACTGGTAAAACACTGGCACCAGACAAACTGCCTCAGCGCCCTGGCAGACAGGAAATTCGACTTTGCTGCAACAATCGGACAACACCCTATGGCAGGGACCATTGGTGGACATCTTTCTCATTCTGGTAATATGGGAGTGATACAGCAAACCATTAACGATATTGAAGTGGGAGAATTCGGAGAAATGGTTTTTCTGGCAACAGAATTAGGCGTACGGACTATATTTGCCACTGGGTGTCAGGCTTTTTGTAAAGAGGCGCAGGCGCTTGTCCCCGGAATAGAAACAGTCGCTGTCAAAAGAGGCACCCAGACAACTCCGGGTAACCACCTGCCGAGAGAGGTCTATAGGCAACATAACCAATCGGCAATCCACCTTCATCCAGAAGAAGCAAGACGCAGGATAAGACAGGGCGCACAGAAGGCTCTTGAACGGGCACAAACCGAAGACTTCGGATTGATAGACCTTCCAAAACCGCCCTACACGAGAGTAAGAATTATAAGAGGGGACAACGAGTATCCGCCGAGAATACTGATACAGACGCACCCCAAAAGTATCCTTGAGATGAGACAAGCAGAGAGTGCTATATACGAATTAGAGATAAACCCGGCTGAGCCTCAACTGAGGGAACTACGTGGCAAACGGATAGTATAAAACAGGTATGATAAAAAGGGTGTTGTCTAAGAATTATCATATTGCTAAATTTTTCTCTTTCGTGTATAATCTTCAATAGAGATATATGAGAAAAAAAGGCCTGACCCTGGTGGAACTGCTTGTAGCAATAGGAATTTTATCTGTACTTGCGATAATTGCTTTCAGGTTGATATCCTCTATTATGCAAAAAGCAAAGGTAGTTACTGCAAAAGCCCAGATTGCCCAGCTTGCACAACTGCTTGAAAGAGTAAAATCAGACACTTCTTTCTACCCTGTTTTCGTGCTTGACCTTATATCAGATGACGCTCCAAATGGGATTTCAGCAGAATGGGATGGTCCCTATACTCACAATATACCTCTGGACCCGTGGGGCAGTCCTTATTTTTACCAGATACCCCCAACAACCTTATTCATCTCACCCCCCATCCCAAGGTCTTCTGGACACCCTGACACATATTCCGTGTCATTTGAAACAAATCCGGGCACTGCTATCCTGAGGATTGAAAACTGGGGTGTAACAGCCTGCCACATATACCTTAATGGCGTGGAGGTGGTAAACGAAAGCGAGTTCAAGAACTTCCCTAAACCGCAGATAATAGAAAAAACCTTGCTTCTTGCTAAAAACAACAACCTGCTTACATGGGCAAGAAGTAATCCAGGGGAGTTTATGACAATAAGTGTATCTTCTGACAAAGTGCCCACTAAAAAGTATTTTATCTTAGGCAGCTACGGTAAGGACAAAAAAAAGGGTGGAGAAAATTTCAACACCGATATCATCTGGCGTTCAGATAAATACCCTAACTTCCAGTAAAACGAGAGGTGTCTTATGGCAAGGAAATATAGAAGAAAGAACTACCTTGTAAACAAGCCTTTGCAGTTCATATATTCAGGGATAACGGTTTACCTGCTTCTTATAGGAGTAATCGTGGTAGGACTAACCACCTACTATGTGACTTTATCAACCATACTTACGCAGCTTGAAGCCGAAAACCATCTGTTAAACGCTTGCAGTATCATTAGTAACATCAATGCAGTTCTGGGTAAAAGGTTGGGTATTCTTATGCTGATAGTTATTGTTTTTTCCTTTCTATTAGGTGTTTATTTCCTTCACAGAATAGCAGGTCCTATCTACCGTATAGAAAAGGTACTCAGGGAAATATCGGCAGGCCGTGAGATAAATACAGTTGTTTTACGTAAGCATGACTTTTTCAAACCGCTTGCGGAAGCACTCAACGAAGTCATCAAGCGCCAGAAAGAAAAAGACATAAAGGTAAAAACCCTGTTGCAGGATCTCAGCAAAATCCCGCAGGCGCAGGAAAAAATAAAAGAAGCAGGTTTAGAGACCTTGTGTGAATGATAATAGAATAAAGATATTCCAAAAGATTTCTCTCCCTAACGCTAATTGCTATAAAAATTATTGACAGGAGAAAAAGTTTTTGGTATCCTTTATTCTCACATAAGACAAAAGATTAATTGCCGGGGTAGCTCAGTGGTAGAGCGCAGCCCTGAAAAGGCTGGCGTGGACAGTTCGATTCTGTCCCCCGGCACTGAACTATATGAATAACCGCTTGTTTGAGACTCTCTTATAAGTGATACCCCTTCTATGAAAAATCTTTTAACTAAGACTAAACAAACACTTGGATGCGGGGGGGTTGTTAAGAGAGAAGAAAAAATTATTAAAAGGGAGTATTAATAATGTCTTATTATAATGAATTGTTATCATCGTTAAAAAGTCTCAATCCAGGAACAAAATATTTCATCAACCGTATTTTCAACAAGAAACAGTGTTCTTTTATGGAAGAAACCATTTCCTTGCTTCAAAGGATCAATCAAAAGGAGCAAGAATATAAGACCCTGTCAAAAAGTCAGATGCAAGAGAAAACACAGGAGATAAAAGAGGCGCTCCTTGCATCCTCACAAGATGAAGATACTCTTCTTGTAGAAAGCTTTGCGCTCGTGAGAGAAGCGGCCCGGAGAACTCTTAACATGCGTCACTTTGATGTTCAGATCATAGGAGGTATCGTGCTACATAGGGGCAATATCGCAGAAATGGCAACAGGAGAAGGAAAAACCCTCGTAGCAACACTCCCGCTGTTTTTCAACGCGTTAAGAGGTAAAGGATGCCACCTTGTAACCGTCAATGACTATCTTGCAAAACGAGACACCCAGTGGATGGGGCCCATATTCAACTACCTTGGGCTTACTGTGGGAAGTATCATTTCCTATAAAGAAGCCAAAGGTCCGTATGCTTCCACTGCTTTTATTTTTGACCCAACATATCTACCAGCCGATTCAAGGTTTCTCTTTCTGCGGCCTGCCTCAAGACAGGAAGCATATGCCTGCGACATTACCTACGGTGTAGGTAGCGAATTTGGTTTTGACTACCTACGAGACAACATGGCTGTAAGAAAATCTTCCCAGGTGCAGAGAGATCTGTATTTTGCCATTATTGACGAGGTAGACTCCATTCTTATAGATGAAGCTCGGACACCTTTAATCATATCAGGTCCTTCAGAAGAAAGCCCACAGTTATATAAGGAAATCGACCGACTAGTAAGAAACCTCAACAGAGATACGGACTTCACCGTGGATGAAGAAAACCAGTCTGTTACTCTTACCGAACAGGGAATCCAGAAGTGCGAAAGACTTTTATCCATCCAGAACCTTTACGATGGAACCAATACTGAACGGGTACACCATATCAATCAGGCCCTCAGGGCGCATACCTTTTTCAAGAGAGACAAGGAATACATAGTTAAGGATGGACAGGTAGTTATAGTGGACGAGTTTACCGGCAGGATTATGCCAGGCAGACGTTGGAGCGACGGCTTACACCAGGCGATAGAAGCAAAAGAGGGCGTAAGAATAGAAAGCGAAAACCAGACCCTTGCAACTATTTCTTTCCAAAACTACTTTAAGCTTTACAGTAAAATTGCCGGAATGACAGGCACTGCGCTTACAGAGGCAGTTGAATTCAAAGAAATTTATAAGGTGGATGTAGTTGCTATCCCTGCCAACAAGCCCCTTAACAGAACCGAGTTTGATGATGAGATATACCAGAACGAAAGAGAAAAATTTAACGCCATCGTATCTTCCATAGAAGAACTCCATGATAAACAACGACCTGTGCTGGTAGGTACGATATCCATAGAGAAAGCAGAATTGTTAAGCAGGTTTTTGAAAAGAAAAAACATACCCCACCAGGTCTTACACGGCAAAAATCATGAGGCAGAAGCAGCTATTATAGCTCAGGCAGGTAGACCTAAAGCCGTAACGATAGCTACACAGATGGCAGGAAGAGGTGTAGATATCATCCTTGGCGGCAACCCGGAAATACTTGCAAGAGAAGAAACCATCAGGGTAATCTGGGAAAAAAAGAGGCTACAGAGCGCTTCTCCAAATACTGGTAAGGCATTTGCCTCTGTCTTAAATGAGATTGAACAAAGGTATAAAAAGACAACTGAAGAGATAGAAAAACGATTCATCGATTCGCTGGCGACATTAAAAGCATTGCTCAACGAAAAAGAAAAGACCTTTGAATCGCTGGAAAAAAAGGCACAGGAGAGGTTTGAGGAAGAAATCTTCAGGAAAAAAGGAGGAGATGCCTACATAAGGTATGAGTCGCGTCTAAAAAAATTAAAAGAAAACTATGAAAGAGTTGTTGAAGCCCTTATCTCTGCTCAACAGAAGTTTAAAGATCATCCTGAAAAACTTAAAGACCTGAAAGAGAGCTCTGGTAGGGCATACCGAGAATACAATGCCTTACGTGCAAACCTGAAAAGCAGATTCAACGTTACGATGGACGATGACATAGAAGCATCACGAAACAAGTTTACAGAGGTGTTGAATAAAACCACAGAAAAAACAGAAGAACATAGGAAAGAACTTATATCTTCCCTTATAATGTATAAAAAATGTTTATCAGATTATATTAATATACTTGACGAGTGTTTTGAACAAACCTCCAAAAGTAGTGAAGGCCCCGGTTGGAAGAAAAAAATAGATGCTTATTTTAACCTGCTGGCAACATTTGAAACAGAACTATCTTCTAACAAACAAGAGTTCAATGAAATTCTATCCCAGTTTATCAAAAAAGATAGTTCTGCATACTATTCTTTTTTGGAGACTGTAGAAGCAAAAGAAAAAGCAATCAAGGCTTCTCTTGTAGAGGAAAATTATGATACTGTGGAAAAAGAATACAAAGAAGTACTCAAAAAACATGAAACAGAACACTCCCGGTATGAAAAACAATTAATAGAAGCGCGCGAAACATACGAACACGAAAGAAGCCAATACGAAGAAGAATGGCAAAAGGCGCGAGAAGAACTTGAAAAAACTCCTGAAGAATTTGCAGGTATCTACGAACAGCTACTGGAAAAATACAAGCAACCCTGGCTGGAAAGCCACAAACAAGTCATAGAAGCAGGCGGGTTACATGTGATAGGAAGTGAAAGATACGAAGCCCGGAGAATAGACAACCAGTTAAAAGGCCGTGCAGGACGACAGGGTGACCCGGGTTCTTCCCATTTTTACCTCTCCCTTGAAGATGACCTTCTTAGGATTTTCGGTTCAGAACGAATGGCTGGCATAATGGGCAAGCTACCTGAAGGTGAAACTATAAAACACCCTCTGATAACCAAAATGATAAACAACGCCCAGAAAAAAGTAGAAGCACGGAATTTCGAAATAAGGAAACAGTTGCTGGAATTTGACAATGTGCTCAATGAACAGCGGCAGATTATCTACTCTTTAAGGCAAGATATCCTTGAAGGTCGAAACATTGATAACTCTGTCACAGAATTTATAGAAACCACTGTACATGAAGTAATAGAAGAATTTATGAATCTACAGATAAAACCTTTCCTTTGGAACCTTGAAAATGTTAAAATGGTTATGTTTAACATCTTCGGGCTTACTATAGAGATGCCTTCAGCCGAGCAGATAACAAACCCTGTCTTTTGGAGGGATCAGATGGAGGAAAGACTTATACAACAGATTCAGGAACTTTACCTGATGAAACAACAGCAGCTCGGCAGTCACTTTACAGAGATAGAAAAGATTATCATGCTTCAGGTCATAGACAATAGATGGAAAGCGCACCTACGGGTAATTGACGAACTGAGAGAAGGCATCAACCTGCGCGCGTATGCGCAGAGAGACCCGTTAATATCTTACAAACAGGAAGGTTACCAGGCATTTAATGAGATGCTTTCTGCTATAAGAACAGAGATACTCTCTTATCTTTTCAAGATACAGATTTCTCAAGATATTAAAACTGGGGCTGATAGGAAAGTTGTACCTGCCTCACAACAGGTTATCACATATAACCATAAAACCATGGAACAGTTTGATTCAATGATCAACAACAAGCAACAACCTGAAGGTATACCTATTCACAGCAACACAGAGGTCTCAGAAGATAAACAAGAAACTCCCATTAGAACCGGTCCCTATATAAGAGAACAACCAAAGGTTGGAAGAAACGAACCATGTCCTTGCGGAAGCGGGAAAAAGTATAAACGATGTTGTGGTCGTAATATATAATCCTTGCAAATTAGTGCAAAACGTGTGGAAAATATGTTTAAAAGAGATAAAGAAGAACTGGAAAAGGTGTGGAAAGAAACATTGTCAAATGTTGAAAAAAGGCTAAATCACTCACGGGCGTATGAGGTATGGATAAAACCTGCCGAATTCAAAGATGTTCAAGACAATATCCTGAAAATAGAACTGCCCACCATGACATTTGAAAAGGGGTTTCTTCCATTTCTTGATATCATAAAAGAAGAGTTTTACAAAATAGAAAAGTGGTATCCTGAAATAGAGTTTGTTTACAGAGAAGAGCCAAATATTCAGACCAAACATCCTCCCCAATTCAACCTTAATCCAGGTTATACATTTGAACAGTTTGTCGTAGGACCCAGCAACAGACTGGCGCATTCCGCAGCTATGGCAGTAGCGCAGTCTCCAGGAATAGCATATAACCCTCTGTTTTTATATGGAGGTTTTGGTTTGGGTAAAACCCATCTTATGCAAGCTATTGGGCATTTTGCTATCTCTATATCGCAGACAAATATACTATACATTCCGGCTGAACTATATGTCAATGAATTTATCCAGAGTATAAAGAACAAAACAATGCAGGGTTTTAGAAATAAGTTTAGAAATCTTGAGTTGTTGTTAATAGATGATATACATTTCATTGCAGGCAAGGAAGGCACACAGGAAGAGTTTTTCCATACCTTTAACTACCTTTATGACCAGAGAAAACAGATTATTCTTTCCAGTGATAGGCCTCCAAAAGAAATATCTTTTCTTGAAAAAAGGCTTATCTCAAGATTTGAGTGGGGTCTGGTAGTAGATATGCAGCCACCAGATTTTGAAACACGGGTGGCTATACTAAAGAAAAAATGCGAGATAAAAAATATACACCTTGAAGATGACATTATTTTTTATATTGCAGAAAATATAAAAGATAATGTAAGGGTGCTTGAAGGGGTATTAAACCGTATTTTTGCGTATGCCACATTATTAAATCAACAGATAAACATTCATATGTTAGATGAGATAATAAAAGGTAGTTGTAATGAAAGAAAAAAAATAATCAATATGGACACGATAAAAGAAAAAGTCTGTAATTATTTTAAGATATCAGAAGAAGATATAAGAAGTAACAAAAGGATAAAAAACATCTTAATCCCGCGGCAGATAGCTATGTTTTTAAGTAGGGAACTTACAAATGATTCATTAAATTCCATCGCTTCAAAATTTGGAGGAAGAGACCATACAACAGTACTTCATTCTTGTAAAAAAATAAAGTTACTTTATAATTCAGATGATTATATTAAAAGGGTTGTAGAAGATATAAAAAATAACCTATTAAGTTAAAGTTTTACACAATATATTAACAATATAAGTTCTTATATATTAAATACTTACAATTAAAATACACATAACAACCTTACTATTAACACTACGGAGAAAAAAATGGAAATAATAGTAAAAACTTCTGAAATGAAAAAGGTTCTGGATAAAATTGGCAATATCTTACCTGTTAAACCGCCTTTGTTGATAACAAACGGCATTCTAATAGAAGCAAAAGAAGATGGAGTATCATGTATTTCAACTGATCTTGAAAATACAATAAAAATAAATATTGCATGCACGATTATAGAAAAAGGTAATGTAGTTATACCGGGTAAAAAATTTATTTCACTTATAAAACAGATTCCAGATGAGGAGATTAAAATAACAAAAATAGATAATAGTATAGAGATAAAATGTCATAGTTCAAAATATTCTTTTATAGTAATGGATTATGATGAGTTTCCAAAATTTCCTAAATTTACAGGGGATGTTATTTTTCAGATAGAAGGCAGTAATTTTAAAAAAGCCATAGGAAAGGTCAAATTCTGTATAGATGAAGGTGAATCCAGACCTCATTTTAGAGGAGGTCTTATTGACCTTAAAGAAGACTATATAAATATTGTGGCAACTGATACAAAGAGGATGGTAGTATTTAAAATTAATTCTGATAAAAAACATTTAAGGCCTTACAGGTGTCTTTTACCTTACAAACTACTTACTATTCTCCCTACACTGATAGATGACAGCATTATAGATGTATCCATAGGCAAAAATCAGATTTCTTTTAAGTATCAAGATACATACCTTGTTGGACAGCTTCTTGCAGGTTGTGAAGATTTCCCTAATTATGAAAAGGTTATTCCAGATGAAACTAAACAGAAAGCAGTGATTATTCCAAGAGATACCATACTTTCCACATTAAAAAGGCTCTCTTTATTTACAAGTGAAAGGTACAATAAGGTAAAAATAAGTTTTGTGAAAAATATTGCAAGTTTTTCTGTTGTTAGCCCAGAAGTAGGAGAAGCGCAGGAAAAGATAGATATTGAGTACATAGATATAGAACAGGACCTTGCTTTTCCACCAACATTTTTAATAGAGTTTTTACAGTTAGTAGAAGGAGAAAAGATTCGTTTAGGGTTTATTAATGGGAAAAACCCTGTATTGATAAGAGATAGTCAACAACAGGATTATCTGTATGTAGCCATGCCGTTAAAGATTGAATGATGCCACCTTATTCTCAAATGCTCCAGTTGTTGTCGCGAAGGAATGTAGTTATAACTGTGGTATAAAGATTTCATTTAATGGAGTTAGATGAAATGGATACTGAAACAATAGAAAAAATTAACCTAATTGTAACGCGGGTTTTATCTGAAATAAAAAGTAGACAACAACAGCCAGAGTGCCACACAGAAGGTATCTGTTATAATCCAACGTCCGGACAACCAGACAGGCATGTAGATATTGAAAGTACATGGTTTAGAATTATAGATGACAGGTTTAAGGCACATAGTTATGTAGAGAAGGTATACAAAGATAAACTGGTGATAAAAATAGACAGCAGCTGCTATCTTTCAGTATTTAATCTGCAGAAAAAACAACTGACGCAAAAGATCCGTGAAGCAGGTTTTGTCAGTATCAAAAAAATAGAATTTAAGATATAACTATAAGTTATAATCAAATGGAGGTAACAATGTTGACAGGCTCTATTGTAGCAATCGTAACACCTTTGAAAAACAACCAGATTGATAAACAGGCATACAGAAGACTTGTTGAGTTTCAGATAAAAAATCATACCTCTGGGATTGTACCGTGTGGATGTACTGGAGAACCTGCCACTATGTCTATGGAAGAACACCGAGATATTATTGCTTATACGGTTGAAATTGTCAATAAAAGGGCGCATGTAATGGCAGGCACGGGTTCTAACAACACAAAAGAAGCCATTGAACTTTCACAGTATGCAGAAAAAGCTGGCGCTGATTCTGTGCTTGTTATTACACCCTATTACAACAAACCTACCCAGAAAGGACTTTATCTGCATTACAAGCAGGTAGCAGAGAATATCTCTATTCCTCTCGTGATATATAATGTTCCTTCCAGAACAGGGGTTTCCATATCTCCTGAAACGGTTTGTGAATTGTCTCATATAAAAAATATTGTTGGAATCAAAGAAGCAAGTGGAAGTTTAGATCAGGTAAGCCAGATTATCTCACTGTGTAGTAAAGATTTCACGGTGTTTTCAGGGGATGATTCTCTTACATTGCCGATTATGGCGGTGGGAGGCAAAGGTGTTATTTCTGTGGCTGCCAATATTATACCTTTACAGGTTGCGCAGATGGTTGGCTCTGCCCTTACCAACCAGTGGGATAAGGCAAGACAACTACATTTAGAACTTTTCCCTATCTTTAAGATACTCTTTATAGAGACCAACCCTATTCCTGTCAAGGCGGCTCTTGCGATGATGAATATGATAACAATGGAATGGAGGCTACCATTAACTGCTCCTTTACCTGAGAACCTTCAAAAGATAAAAGCAGTTCTGCAGAAAAACAAGGTGGTAGTATGATATTTAAACGTAAAAGGTATATAAGTCTTCAGCCTCATGAAAAACCTGAAATAAAAAAGGATTTATGGACGAAATGTGAGCAGTGCGGTAAGATATCGTATAAAAAACAGTGGGAAGCAAACCTAAAAATATGTCCTAACTGCGGCTTTTATACCAGGATGTCTGCATATGAAAGAATTGCATCTCTTGTAGACAACAACTCTTTTCGGGAGATAAATAGCAACCTTATATCTGCGGACCCGCTGAATTTTACAGGAGTTAAGTCTTATGTTGACAAGTTGAAAGAAGAAATGTCTAAAACCGGGATGAAAGAAGGCCTGATTACTGGTGAAGCAAAAATAGAAGGTATATCGTGCGTGCTCAGCGTCCTTGATGCAGGCTTTATTATGGGTAGTATGGGCTCTGTGGTTGGGGAAAAGTTTGTTCGGGCTGCAGAGTACGCTATTGAAAAAAAGATGCCTTTTGTCTCTGTATCAGGTGGTGGAGGTGGTGCCAGGATGTATGAAGGGATGCTTTCTTTGATGCAGATGGCCAAGACCTCCGCGGTAATCGGCAGGCTCAAAACAACAGGGCTTCTCTACATTTCCGTGTTAACGGACCCTACAATGGGTGGAGTTGCGGCAAGTTTTGCTTTTCTAGGAGATATTATTCTTGCTGAACCTAAGGCTCTGATAGGATTTGCCGGTCCCAGGGTGATAGAACAGACAATACGGCAGAAGATTCCTGCGAATTTTCAGACAACAGAGTTTTTGTACGAACATGGGATGATAGATATTATTGTAGACAGGCATGACTTAAAACAGACTATCGGCAAGATACTCCAGATATTTCATACATGAATAATCTACCTGAAATAGAATTTCTTTTACACCTTAGGGATTTTGGCATCAAACTTGGGCTTGAAAAGACCATCAACCTACTGGAGAAATTTAACAACCCGCATGCGAGATACAAATCAATTCTTATTGCAGGTACCAATGGCAAAGGATCTGTTGCAAAAACCCTTGCCACGGTTCTTTGTGAAGGTGGATATAGGGTAGGACTTTATACCAGTCCACATCTGGTGGATATAAGAGAGCGGATTGTTGTTAATGGCCAGAAGATATCGCAGGATGCCTTTGTCCACAAGATAAAACAACTCTATGAGATATTAAAGAAAGAACCTTACCACCTTTATCCCACTTTTTTTGAAGCAATGACCGTTCTTGCGTTTGCTTTTTTTGCAGACAGTTCCATAGATATCCTTGTATGTGAAGTAGGTATGGGTGGCAGGTTTGATGCAACCAATGTTTTGCCCTCATTTATGGAAGTGATTACTTCAATAGGTCTTGAACATACGTATATGCTTGGAAAAACATACGCGCAGATAGCCAATGAAAAGGCAGGTATTATCAAAAGAAATAGCACCGTAGTAACGGCTGCTCAAAAAGAGGAGGCATTAAAGGTTATCAGAGAAAAGGCGAAAGAGAACAATGCCAGGTTGTATGTGTACGGTAAAGACTTCAAAGCAAAGAAAATAGGCATTTCTACTGATGGGCAGGAGTTTAACTTTTGCGGTAAAGAAACCTACCGACATATCAAGATTCCGCTTTGGGGTTCTCACCAGATAGAAAACATGTCTATTGCTTTGCAGGCATTAATCCTTATGGGAGATATGGGTTTTCCCGTTCATAGGCAAGCCATATATTCCGGTTTGAAAAATGTCAGTTGGCCAGGCAGGTTTCAGATTATAAGGCATAAGCCACTGTGGATTATAGATGGCGCACATAATCCTGATGGCCTAAAGACCTTAATGAGAAGCCTACGGGCACTTTTTCCCGGTGAAGATTTTTCTCTGTTAATGGGTATTCTTAAGGACAAAGACTGGAGAAAGATGATTGAGATTATTGAGAGAAACAAGAATATCAAAGAGATAGTTTTTACAGCTCCTGATACTGGACGGGCGATGGACCCAGAGGTTCTTGCATCTTTCGTCAAACGGAAAGATATTAAAAGGATTATTATCCCTGATTATAAGAAGGCTTATAGATACATGAAACAAAACCCGGTTAACTGGTGTGTGTGCGGATCTCTTTATCTATGTGGTAACATACTGCCGCTTACGGGACACCAGATATAAATATGCAAACTGAATTTTTCAACTTTTAAACCTCATACAAATTCGCAAATGATGGTTTTGAATGCGAAGGTGGGTATTATGGTTCGGGTTTAAGGATAGAGCAGGTAGAAGACGAAATAGGCCAGCAGGGATGATGATAGTATGTTGACAAAGATGATAAGGAAGTCAACGGCGTTATATCTAAGACGAATTGGTATCAGTTTTAGAGTTATTGTTTTCAAAGAGATATATATCGGCATATTCGTTTGAAAAAATCTTTTTGAAAATCTCAGGGTTTTCTTCAAGCCACTGGTGTTCAGGGTAAGATATGTTGTTTCTCAAAATAATCCAATCAATCTTTTTTTTCTTTAAACCAGCATACCAGAGTTCATAGGAAAAGTTTTTCCGGTATATCTTTTCGGCTTCTTTCACGGTATAGTTTGTTGCCCCTCTTTCATATTTATGTATCGGAAGGGTATCAATACTATTGACCGACTGGTAAAAAACATTGTTTTTATAGTTGACGCCGTAAAAAGGATAGAGAAAAAATTCTCCTACATAGGCGATATTTTTTGGTTCTGCAGAATTTTTCTGGGCAAATTCCCATAGTTCTCCTTGCTTTCCATAAAATATTTTCCACGGTTCATACCGTATCTCTGGGTAGATGTCATAAGTTAAAATCAGTTTCCAGCCTAATAACAATAGCAACATAACAGAGGGAAAGATAAAACCCTGGATATACTTCCCTTTTTTAACCCAAAAAAGAAACAGCAGATACAAGATGACAGAAAGAAAGATGCATTGAACAATCAGGCGCAGCAACATAAGGTTTTCAATCAAAAAAATGCCGGGGAAAATGAAGGCTATAAACTGGTATTTCTTCAAGTGCTTAAAAGGATATATAAGAGATAATGAAAGGATGCTGTAAATAGGTAAAAGATGTCTTATCTGGTAATAAACAGGTGGTATAAGCAATAGGTAGAGGATAATAGATGCAGGGATTATCAATAAGATATAAAAAATTTTCCTGTCTTTTATAAAAGCCATAGGGATGGATAATAGCAGCGAAAGAAAAAGTATAAAAGACAGGTATTTGACAGGGTCCACATCGGATATGGGTTTTATCCAAAGATTTACGATAGTATTTATGGCGTTTATAAAGGGGCCTTTTTTATAAGAAAACATCCCATGGAAAATTCTAACGCCCCCAATGGAAATTTCGGCTGGAAACATGGGGTTTCCTGAAACAACCATATTTCTTATATAAGTAAAACATCCTATGCAGATAAAAAAAAGAAGGCTGGATAAAATTAGTTTGCGCGAAAGGCGTCCTTCTTTTTTGAAGAAAAAGAAAGGGATAAGAGGTAAAAGGTAGATAAGAACAAAATTCTTTGTGGATATTAAAAGAGTGGCCGCTAAAAAACCGAGGGGAATGTATTTTTTCTTTGTAGAGGAAAAACAGTAGAGCGCAACAAGAAAAGAAGATGCCATTATGAGGTCAACGTAAATGAGAAAAGATTCCTTTATCACCGGTTTCATAAGAGCAAAGATACAAAAGAGACAGGCGCTAAGAACCTTAGGGAATCCGTTGTCTTTTGACAGGAGATATAAAGCGGTTGCTCCCATTAATAGAAAGGGAAACTGTGTAAATTTATATAGGTATTCCACACCGGAGTATAGAGTAAAAAGATAAAACATAGTTCCGCCCTGTGGATAGTATGTCATTGATATATCTGTAAAGTAAAGAGAAACAAAACCAATGTTGTGTGTTTTAAAAAACTCCACAGCAAAAGGCAGGTGGTACAGCAACCCATCTGTTGTTAAAGGAGGCAATAGCAGTCTGTGATAGATGTTTAAAAAACATGTTGACATAATAAAGAAGAAAGGAATAACGGAAAAAGGAGTAGAGAATACCTTATCTGAAGATTTTACGGTGAATCTTAAAGAACCTTTGTTCCGTTTTACAAAACAATAGAGCAAGCACGTAATCAGCAAAAAAGAGAAGGTAATATTAAAGGGAGAGAGTAACCTCAGGGCTCCAAGGAAGGTAAATATACCAAGAATCTGGGAATAGAAAAAGAGTAGAAAGGTTAATAGAAGGAAATCGATTTCCTCCTCTTCTACGTTGAGCAATGCGAAGAGGAAACTGTTGAAGATAAGAATAACTATCCAGACCATCCATAAGATCATCACTTTTTCGCACGTTATTTTATTGTTATTCCTACGTATCCTACAACTTGTGAATAGTCTCTATTTTTATGTCCACTGGTCGTGTGGTCTATAAGCGTTGCTTCTTTGGCTCCAAGCGCTTTTGATGCTACTATGGTTGCTATAACTGGTCCGTATCCGCACATTGATATGTTTTTTTCTGCAATTCTTTCTATAAGCATCTCTTCATCGAGAGAGAGTATTGCTTCAATAGCATAATTGTCTTTTTCTTGTGTTATTTCCTCGGTTTCGTAGTGGTTCATATCGGTACTTGCAATGATCGTTATTTTTTTCACATCCTGATATTTTTTTATTACCTTTGCTATAGAATCACCTATCTCTATCCATGCAGGGTTGTCTATGTACCCTGAAAGAGTTATGGGAACAATTTGGGTTTTCTGGCTTAAAAACTGTATAAAGGGTATCTGTACTTCAAGAGAGTGTTCTTGACTATGAGCAACATTATCTGCTTCAAGGTAACGGCTTTCGTATATCAGTGCCTTTGATACCTCTGTATCTACTTTTATATTCCCAAGAGGGGTATTCCAGTAATCAACATCAGAAACTGCAAATGGTTCTCCATAACCACTATGATTTGGTCCTATGAGAATTACTGTTTCAGGCATAACCATTGTGCTGTAAACAAGTCCTGCGGTTGGACCAGAAAAGATGTATCCTGCATGAGGACATATTGCCGAAATACACTCTTCCTTTATTGATTGTTCATCAATAAAACTCTTAACTACTTGTAAGAGATCCTCTTTCGTTGCCGGGTAAAAATATCCTGCCACAGCAGGTTTTCTTATCCTGTCCATCATTAGGCTCCTATATTTTTTTTGTTGTTTCTTTGTAAGTTTCCATAACGTGTTTTATTTTTTATTCTTCACTGAGGAAAGATTTTACCAGATGGGGTTAAAAGGTTTTCCGGATTCCTCTATAAGCAATTCCTTTCTTTTATGGTGAAGCAAGTGTAATCTGCAGGCTATTTGTGTTTTGCCGTATTATATGAAGGGGCTCTTACTTATCCGTGTTATTTGGATGAAGACTGATATGTTTTAAAGGGTTTTCTTGGAACAAAATTCATTTTTCCTGGCTGGTCATCTGTTTTTTTTAACAGACCAGTCGGCAGATCTTTTTCTTTCCACCCTAAAGCCTGGATAGTTATGGTGTTGCCGAATGTTTCGTTGTTTTTTTCATCAGGAGAAAGAAGAACTTGCCTGCCAGCCGAGCGTTCTGCAACCCTTACAGCCCCTTCGTTTATGGTGACAGTTGTGGAATTCTTAGGATTGTCAGTTCCACTATCTTCTATCCACAAGGTTTTTACTGTAAACTTTGTACCTTTAACGCCAGCAATTACAGCAGGAGTTACTATCTCAAATATTGAATCTCCATGGTGTGTAATTTCCAGAGTCGTATTTGTTTTGTCTGGAACATATACAACACTATATATCCTGCTCTGGTTGCTGATAAAAGAGGCAAGGGGCGCCGCTGTACCTGTAATTTTTACCTCAGTGCCATCTGCAAATGTCATAACTCCGCCGGTATAAAGGTGTCCGTATTCAATATCTATCGGCAAACCATCATACTCGTTCTGCTTTAAGGTGACCTTCTGGTTTTTCCCTATATCCACCGCATAAGAAAGGTATGCAACTACCGACTTGCTGTTATTATTGTGTCTGTAACATGCCAGGAACATCTTCTGGGTATCTTTTTCGTTAGCGGATCTACCCACATAGATTCTCTCATAACTGTTTAGACTTGCTCTATCCCGGTCAGCAGGACATTTAAATGTGGCATTAGAGGTAATATAGTGTGGATATAGATCGGCCAGAGATGCAGGTGTGTCTTGATGGTCTGCTTGAAACTGTTCAATCGCCTGAGTAATCATCTTCATATTGTTTATACAGCCCACTGTACGGGAAAATTCCCGGGAGTTAGAGACCATACCAATAACCAACGTAATAAGTATGATAGAGATAAAACAGAATATTATGATTTCCAACAAACTGAACCCTTTTTTCCTTTCCATGCGTACCGCGTCCCTGTCATTGTAAATCTTTACTCAATCCTGTCTTTCTTCCTGATATGAGTATTTGTCCACTTTTATACCAGACTTAAAAACGGAGTTAAAGTTCAATTTTTTTTTATCAAAAAAAAATTTTAACATATATATTATCAATTGTCAAATTTTTTTTTGGGGGCAAATAAATACCCTGTATTTGTTAGGTTATATATTAAATTTTTTCAGCTCCTCTGCAATACTATCTATTGATTGAGATTCCTGTATATTAATCTCGTTTCTTTCCACTACTTTAATATTTATTACCCCGTAAAGCAGGAAGGTATGTAGGCCGTCTTGAGATTTGATGTAATTT
>CAZYYF010000003.1:0-26540 GCA_964650875.1 uncultured bacterium | reverse complement strand
CAACGACAAAAGACGTCGGATTGCCACGTCATAAAAAACATTCCTCGCAATGACCACCAAGGGGGCTCATCCCTCGCTACGACAACCAGCGCATTTCAAAATAACCTCGGGATGTTTGAGAATGGCAGTCTTATTGTTGGGGATTTTCAGTGTTTTTCACGTCCGACGAGATAAAAATTTCTATTGGGATATCATCCGAGTTTTGCTTTATCAATCAGGTTCAACACGACTTCCACTACTGTCCATACAGTATTGCTGAGAATTATCCCAAGAAAAAACGAAACGCTTTTCTTGTAAACATTATGTCCCCCAAACTTTAGAATTAGACCCTTTATAAGCCATGCGAGAAATATTGCAAACCACCACTGACGAAGCGGAAGGGTCTCTGCTATTGGAAATCCTATGTAATGCACGGGCCACCAGAGAAACTTTGAATGTAGCAACATCAAGCACCCCATCACAAAAGCCCCTATTGCCATAAAGATGTACCGCGACACTATTATATCTCTGGTAATAGGGGTAGTCATATTAGGAATTACAAGATTTGCTACCAGTCTTGACATCCCATCTCCGAAAAACCACGGTCCTCCTGAACCTTTAATTGAAGCATTAAGCGTTCCCACCGTATAACCCGAATATATGTGCATCCATGCGGAGGATATATAGGATACCACGATAGCCGTTATAATACCTGCAAAAACGAGTTTCATAGGTATTTTTGTTTCTTCACAGATTTTCAGGGTATGTCCTGTGGATGCCATAATAGACGACCGTATATCCGCTGCCCAGCTGTACTGCAATCCCATTGCCAGGTAACCCTGTGGAGTAACAATGTTTGGAGGAAGAAGGTAGGATGTATATACTGGGGGAATGCACTGAGCACGCGTAGCCGGTAGACCTGCCTGACATACTATCCGTGACAGTCCGATAAAAACAATAACAGTAAAGAACATGAAAGTAAAAGATGTAAACCATGGCATACCGAAATACCTCATTAATCCTGTCATTATCAAAAAGCTTATAAGTGAGCCAAATACAGCAGTGCGGTAGGAAAGCATCTCTCCAGAATCGTCTATATCACTCCGGCCAAAAGCTTTCCTGCAACAGTCTGATAAGTGTTTTCTCGCTCGCCAGAATAACGCAATTACCAACATAAGCATCCCGCCTGCACCTTCAAAGGTTGTCACTATTGAACGACCTCCATAAGGATCGTTCATCCCAGGTAGCTTGAAACCACTTAGGCTTAAAAACCCGCTCTGAACAGTAAAAAGCACGTGAAAAAGCCACAGCGATAAAGATACACTGCGGGGTACAAGGTAGGCAAGACCCATTATCGCGAAATGAGGATTTAGACTAAAAGATACGCTCTTCCGAAAAAGAGATATGTTGCCTGAAAGCGATATCATTGACGTACCAGTAAGCTTATGGGATATCCAGTTTGACAGGTAAAACACAAAAACAAGCCCAAATGCTAACCAGAAAAGTTTATCCTTAAAAAGAGCTGGAAGTCGACCACCACCGTCTTTTTTCTTCACCATTTCAAGTGGCAGAATCGTCAGAGGATAAACCAGTCTTTCTTTTTCTATCCACTGTTTACGGAATAAAACCATAAGGCATATGCTCAGAAATGAAAAAATTAGCATGAACATAAGCATGAAACTCATAGGAGGTAGCCATGCATGGTATGGGATGGATTCTCCAGGTGGAAGACCTTCATAAAACCAGGTGACAGCTTTCTGGTCCTGCACCATAAGAATCGGACGGGTTCTTTTAATGATATATTCCGACCATTGGTTAACAGGTGTCGCAAAATATTTGAACCCTACAACTATAGGTAGGAAAGAAGACATAAAACCCATGCTGGGTAACACTGAGGCTGTGGATGTCATTATAAATATTAGAAGGAGCTCAGAAGATGTTAATTTAAGTTTTGGATGAGTAGCAGAAAGGAATACGAGCACCAAAAGAACAAAAATAGCAGCAGGAGTCCAGTATTCCCAACAGAAGGTTGCATTTATTCCTCTGAGCATAAGATACGGGTCCAACATACCGATTAGTATTGAAAATATCATACCCAGCAAAAAAGCCCTTTTTCTCATTTTCTGTTATCCTCTTATTGGAATTAAATTTAGTTAAACTTCCACTTTTAAAGATTTTGCTACTTCATTTGCCCCTCGGTGGTCATTGGGATTGCCACGTCATAAAAAACATTCCTCACAATGACAACACGGTGTTCAGTGAATATTTACGGAATTTATTTTGTTGTAGGATACCCAAGTAAATTCCATCCTGTAATGCCTTTTTGTAGATGATAGATATTCTTGAATCCTTCCTCTGACATCAATCGTAAAACATCCTTTGAACGTCTGCCAGTTCCACAATAAATAAGGTATGTTTTATTCTTGTCTAAATTTTTTAGATCCCTGCGAAAGTCTTCTGCAGAACAATCCATGTTAATTGCTCCCTGTAAATGCCCCTGTTGAAATTCTTCAGGAGTCCGTACATCCATGATAATAAAATCAGCATCTTGTGCCCTTTCGTTAATCAATAGATATGCTTTCTCAGGTTCAAGAACTCCTCTGTCTGATATCCCAATATTGGCTGAACATCCTGTTAGTATAAGACAAAACATTAGATAATTCATAAGGACTGTTGTCTTATATTTTCTAACTATCTTCTTGTGTTTCATTATTCACCTCTTTGCCAAAGATGAAAAAATCTTGTGTTATTACTACCCGCTTGGTTTTCCGTCAGTATAAAAAATTATTCCTGCCACAGTTGTTGAAGTGTTTTCAGTGTTTCTTCAACAATCTGTTGTCCTCCTTCAGGAGATGCTTCATTATCAAAAATATTGGCTCCATAACTCTTCCCTGCAATGGCCCTTTGAGTAGGCAGATATGTTGCTGTATATTCTCCGCCCGCTGTCAACTGGATAACAAAGGTTTGTATAAACGGACTGCGTGCCTTGATTCTTATGCCATAATCAAGATAAAATTCAAACCGGTTGGTTGCAAACGCTATATCACCCAATCTTATAACATGTAATTCCTCTTCAAGAAACGGGTTTTGTTTTTGCTGTTCGTATCTATTAATAACTCTGAGACACCTGTTAATTGCCGCCTGCTTTATAAATGCTTGCTTTTCGTTTGAAGTCTCTTGTTTTTCAATCTCGGCAAGTTCATTCTTTACTATTCCAAGTTCTTCCTCGGTAACAAGCCGTTTATTGATTTGAATAGACCTCTGGTTATGAGTGAATGGTACTTCTAACCGGATGTCTTTCTGCGCAATGGACATCACATCTTCTACTGTATTTGCTACTCTTCGTCCTATCTCCTGACGCATGGTAAACCCACGCATCTGGAGCATCCTTTCTTCAGCCTTTTTGTACCACAGACGGTGAGGTGACTGGTCCCCAGCTGCGCTACATTGGGGCAAAATATACAAATTCTTACCGCATCGGTTACGGATTTCAGTTCTTATTTCATGCCAAAAATCGGCTGTCAGATATGTAGAATTTTCATCTTCCTGGGAAGGACATGCAAGGTTTACTATTACTCCTGTGGGATTTTTATCTTCATCCCATGTGAAAAGCATATCTACCCCATGGTCTTCATATCCTTCTATATGGCTGAAGTTTGGGTCCTCTGTTGACCCGTA
The DNA here is from genome assembly GCA_964650875.1 of uncultured bacterium. GTDB lineage: Bacteria > Ratteibacteria > UBA8468 > B48-G9 > JAFGKM01 > JALNXB01. The sequence goes on along the minus strand of CAZYYF010000003.1, from coordinate 22,883 downwards.
CATCACACTTGTCCCATGAGAGAGCAATCCTGAAATTTTCTTATATCCTGACCTTTTACTTATATCATCAAAGTATGATACCCTTCTATTGCGTCCAACAACAGCATGTCCATATCCCCAGCTAAGACCACCTGTCTTCCGGCTATCCCATGCCTCACAAACAGCATCTGCAATCTTATCAACAAAAAAATCCGCATATTCAGAGATAGTCATCAGACCTTCAGGTTCACGTGAAAAACGGCTTTTCTCTGTACCAGGCGCTGAATGCGTATGTGTGGCATTAAGTATAACCTTTTTGCCATCAATATTGGCTCTCTTTTGATTTATTGCATCTCTACAACGTTCACGGATACCCATATTTAATACCGCACAGTCGCAAGAAACCATTACTGCATAATCGTTGTCCGTTCCTATAACAAGGGCAGTGGCAGTGAGAGGACCGTCAACATATTGCGAAATACGTGGATAAAACTGACCTACTAAAAATACAGGTCTGTCAGGAGTAATATCTTTTTCAGCCCATCCAACAACAATCTGTCGTTTTTCCATTTCCTTTACCTCTTATTTATTCGTGGTATTTATCATTGTTCAAGAGATATATAGAGGACTGTTGCCCAAAACATCCCCTTTCCATTTTCTATTGTAACAGAACCGTAGACAAAATGCAAGAGGGCGCCATTTCCTTCCTGCTGTTGATTAATTCTGTATTTAGCAATTGGTTAAAAATTATGTTATTATATTCCATGCCGACTTTCCTGTTAGGGTTTATTGGTTAACTAATACTATTGTTCCATTAAAGAAGCTCGGTTGCAAAACTTCAAATGGTCAAAGAACTTTTAGGAGAAGCATTTTATTCTGTTTAATGCTACATTAAAAATGATGGAGAAGAAAACAGTAGAAAGGTGGCTTGAGGGAATTATTCTTTTTGGATTTGCGGTGTCTGTATTTTTGTGCCTTTTTTCATTTAATCCTTATGACCCTTCGTTTGCTTTTACCAGAATAGCGTCTCCTGCAAATGACTCTATTGCAAATTTTGGAGGGAAAGTAGGCGCATATCTCTCAGGCTTTCTGTTGTTCATACTGGGGAAAACAGCCTATCTTATAATATTTTTGCTTCTATTGCTCGGCATAAATGCTATATGGGGAGAACCTATAGGTTTCTGGCGTAAAGCAATAAGTTCTACAGGACTTCTTTTGTGTCTATCGGCATTCTTTGCGGTAAAAAATAGCCATGATTTTTCAGGAGGACTCATAGGATTTGTTGTCGGACCTTACCTGCAGGAATACTTCGGTGAAAAAGGAGTGTATTTACTTCTTCTGCTTATTGGACTTGGTTCAATAGCAATAGGCCACAAAATCTTCATTAGTCCTTTTAGAATAATGATTGAATCTTATAAGGTCTCCCGACAGGAAAAAATACCACTGCCTGTGGAAGATACAAGAGTATCTGATATCAAAAAAACTTTCAAAAAAGTTAGAAAACTTCCTTCACCTCCTACGGTAAATCAAAAAAACCCTGAAAGAAAAAACGAAAAAGAGGTTTCACAGATAGAACTTCAGTTTCCTGTGACAAGAACAAAAGACTACAAAACTCCTCCATTGTCCCTACTGAAACTGGGAATTGCTACTCAACAGGAAACAACTGAAGATTTTGACCTATACGCACAGGTTATTGAAGAAACCCTTATAGAATTTGGGATAGAAGGCGAAGTTGTACAGATTAACCAGGGCCCAAGGGTAACAATGTATGAGGTACAACTCGCTCCAGGAATAGCGCTCCAGAAGGTTTATAAAATACAGGACAATCTCGCAATGAACCTTAAAACTACCACCGTAAGGGTCGTTGCTCCGCTTGCCAACAAATCCACCGTAGGTATAGAGGTACCTAACAGGGAAATATCAATAGTTTATATTAGAGAACTCTTGACAAGCAATGAATTTCAGAGAAGTCCTTCCAAACTTACCATCGCTATCGGGAAAAACATAATGGGGAAAACTGTTATCGCTGACTTAAAAAATATGCCCCATATCCTGATTGCTGGAGCCACGGGTTCAGGAAAAACTGTATGCCTGAATTCTTTTATCACCTCAATACTTTACAAGGCAACTCCAGAAGATGTGAAATTTATTATGATAGACCCAAAAATGGTTGAACTTATTTCTTATAACGGGCTGCCTCACCTGTTATGTCCTGTTGTAGTAGACACAAGAAAAGCCATTAACACGCTTAAATGGCTTATATCGGAAATGGCAAGAAGATACCAGATATTTTCTGAAGCGAAAGTAAGAAATATAGAGGGGTATAATAACCTTAATAAAAAAGAACACCTACCTTACATAGTTGTTGTGATAGACGAACTTGCCGATCTTATGATAATCGCCCGCAATGAAATAGAAAACAGCATCATAAGGCTTGCCCAGCTTTCACGAGCAGCAGGCATCCATCTTATCCTTGCTACCCAGAGACCTTCTGTAAATGTTATTACCGGAATCATAAAAGCCAATCTCCCATGTAGAATTTCATTCCAGGTGACTTCTAAATTTGATTCCCGCACGATTCTTGACACCATAGGAGCAGAAAAACTGCTTGGAAGAGGAGACCTGCTTTTTATCCCACCAGGCAGTTCTTCTCTTATGAGAATTCAGGGTTGTCTCATCTCAGATGAAGAGATAGAGGCAATATGCAATTTTATCAAGAGCCAGAAATCCCCTGCCTATGAAATGGAGATAGTAGAGGGCAAAGAAGAACAAAAAGCATTTGGAATAACGGAACCTGAAAAACAGGAAGAAGACGAACTCTATCAGGAAGCAAAAAGGATTGTTCTTACAACAAAGATAGCCTCTATATCAATGCTTCAAAGGCGGCTTAAAATAGGCTTTAACAAAGCTGCCAGATTAATTGAACAGATGGATGACGAGGGTCTATTGGGTCCTTATAGAGAAGGTAAACCACGTCAGGTAATAGTGGGAAAAGAAGATGATATTAAATAACAAAAACCTGGGTGATATTCTTAAAGAAACAAGGACGGCTAAAAAGATAGCCATAGAAAAGGTTTTTGAAGAAACATATATACCTATAAAATTCATAAAAATGATTGAAGACAACCAATGGTCAGAATTCCCCAGCGAAGTCCATTTGAAAGGTTATCTAAGGCTTTATTCATCTTACCTTAAAATGGATCCTACCTTGATTGACAAATACCTTAAAGAAATCCTTCAGCCTGAAAAAGAAGTGGATATTATGCATCAGCCTGAAAGCAAAAGCCTTAAAAATAAAACAGATGTGTTTTTCTCTAAAGTGGCAAAGAAAAAAATAATCGCCCTGTTGCTCATATTAGTGGTAGTTTTTATAATAATTTTCCTTCTTATACTTCATCTTCTACCTGAATAATGGAAAAGATATACCTTATAAGCCTCGGATGCCCTAAAAACCTGGTTGACTCTGAAAACATAATGGCCATTCTTGGAGAGAAAAACTATGTTCTGACGGATTCCGCAAAAGATGCCGATATAATTATAGTTAATACCTGTGCCTTTTTAAAAGCAGCAGTTATGGAATCAAAAACTGCAATAAAACAGTTGGTTAGCCACAAGAGAGATAAATCCCAAAAACTTGTTGTATGCGGATGTCTGGTGCAGAGATATGGGGAAAAACTTTTCAATATCCATGGTATAGATGGCATAGCAGGCCCAGGCAATCCTGAAAAAGTTGCAGAAGTCGTGGAGCTGGTGAAAGAAAACTCAGGGGTTGCTTCTTTTACTTCTGCATCCTGCTTAAAAAACACCGGGACGCCCAGGCTCGTTTCAACATACCCATACACCTACCTGAAAATATCCGAGGGATGTGACAATTTTTGCAGTTATTGTCTAATACCCCAGCTAAGAGGAAGGCTTCAAAGCAGGAAATCAACAGATATCGTCAGAGAAGCCAAAAGTCTTTTAGCAATGGGGTTGAAAGAACTTATACTTATAGCTCAGGATACCACCCACTATGGCTGGGATAAAGGGAACAAAAATGGCCTTGAACAGCTGCTTTTACAGCTTGTAAAAACCGGCTTCCCCTGGATAAGGCTTATGTACGCGCATCCCGCACATATAACAGAAGGACTTCTTGAAATTATCGCCCGAGAGAAAAATGTATGCCGATACCTTGATATTCCCTTACAACACATACATCCTGAAATACTAAAAAAAATGAATAGACCAGCGATAGATTACAGCAGACTTATAGATAATATAAGAAAGACTGTGCCTGATATAAGATTAAGGACTTCTTTTATAGTAGGTTTTCCTGGTGAAAAAAGGCAACATTTCAGGTATCTTCTGGACTTTGTAAAAGAAAAAAGGTTTGACAGGGTTGGAGTGTTTAGATATTCAAGAGAAAAAGGCACTCCTGCTTACAACCTAACAGGTCATCTTAAGGAAGCAACAAAACTCAAAAGGGAAAGATATTTAATGGATGTCCAAAAAAAGATTTCAGAAGAAAAACTCAAAAGACTTGTTGGACACAAACTTAGGGTACTTATTGAAGGAATAAAAGGGGATTACTACACAGCAAGAACCGAGTTTGATGCTCCAGAAATAGATGGTGTGGTTTATCTTAAAAAGAACAAAAAATATCGGCCGGGAGATTTTTGCACAGTAACAATCGTATCTTCCACAGTCCATGACCTTTTCGCCATTTCCCCCTGATTATGATATAATATAATTATGTTTATAAGCCTTTTTATAAGAATTCTTGCTATATTTTGCATGATAGGGGTTGGTATTCTTGCGCGCAAGATTGATGTCATAGATAGAAATACATCTAACCAGATGTCAAAGCTCATAACCGCTTTTTTTTATCCTGCCCTGATATTTACATCTCTGGTAAAAAACTTCACCTCTACGTCACTTCTGGCAAACTGGGTTTTACCCGTAGGCACGTTGGTAATTATGGCTACAGGATATCTTACAGGGGTCTTTTGTTCCCATATGATAAGATTTTCTTCTGCGGAAGAGAAAAACCAGTTCCTATTCCAGTGTACAACTAACAACTATTCCTTTTTACCACTACCTATTGTTCTTATGTTATGGAATGAAACAGGAGTGGCAAAACTTATATTTTCTACCCTCGGTTCGGAAATATCCGTATGGACACTCGGAATTCTTGCGCTCACAGGAAATAGGTTCACTAAAAAAAACCTTAAAAATTTTTTCAGTCCACCGATGCTTGCCATTTTCGCAGCCATAATTGTTATAATAATAAAGGATTTCATAAAAATTTCATGCATTTCTTTAATGACTTCCAGTATTGTCAAGGAAATAGGAACTTCTTTTTTTTCAGTAATTGAGATTTTCGGAGGAGCAACTATTCCTATAGCCATGTTCATTGCAGGAAGCAGAATGGCTGACTTAAAAATCCACAACCTGCTGACTTCCAAACAAGGTTATCTTGTATTACTGAGGCTTCTTATAATTCCTTTATTTACTGTCTCAATACTTCATATTCTTCCCTTTGCACAAGATATAAGAAAGATTCTTATTGTAGTAGCAATAATGCCTTCTGCCGTTTCAAGCGTTTTTCTTAGTGAAGTGTATAAATCAGATACAGAATTTGCAGCTTCTGCTGTGTTGACAACACACCTGTTTTCTCTTATTACAATTCCTATGTGGCTTGCTTTGTTCATAAGATAGAAGGACCTAATGGAGGAAGGAACGAGTGTCCATAGATTTTTCCCTTTCTCCTCCGATCTGAAAAGAGGAGGAAAAAAGGGTTCACTGAGTTATTACAGGAGATATTAAAGTGCATATTAGTATCCTTATTATAATGCTGTTTGCAACAGGAATTATATTTCTGTCACTGGCTTTTATGTCTGCCAAAAAAATGGAATCAGAAACATCAAAGATATTCTTACTTCTCATGCTCTCGATTTTTTTATACAGCATAGGCTACGGATTAGAACTTTTTCATAAAGATCTTGCCGATAAGCTTTTCTGGGTAAAAGTGGAATATGCCGGTATTGCATTTATACCGGCTCTATGGTTGATGTTTGCCTTTTCATACACGAACTGTAAAAAATGTCTCAAGAAGCCGTTTGTAATTCTTTACCTTATAATACCTATACTTACTTTCATTTTTAAAATAACAGATGAAGTGCACCATCTCGTATACTCCACAACCCATGTTGTTTCGATAGGACAGATTTCCACACTTGTTTTCACGCCGGGACCATGGTATTACATACATAATCTCTATATGTTGATAACCATCATTGCAGGATTTACACTGTTGTTAAAACTATTTTTCTGCTCTCCATCCTTTTACAGAAAACAGATTATAATTGTAGTAATAGGTGCCTTAATTCCTATATGTACCTATTTCACATATGTGTTTTTAAACCCTTTCAATAATATAGACACAGTACCCTTTGCCTTCATTTTGACAGGATTTCTTTTGTTCTTTGCATTATCCAGATTTCGTCTTTTTGAACTTATGTCTGTTAGTCGTTCCACCATCCTGGAAATTATGTATGATGGTTTTATGTTGATTGACAACCACGGCGTTATCGTAGATGCCAACAGACCCTTGTTACATATGTTACACCTTGAGAAAACAAGCATTTCAGGACAGTTTTTTGAAAAGACCCTTTTGTCCTTCCCAGAGATAACCAGCGCCTGCAGACAAGACGATGCCGATATAAAGGTTTCTATAGGAAACGAAAGATTCTATAACATCCGTACTATGCCGATAAAAACCCTGAATAATCAACAGATAGGAAAACTTGTTATACTGCAGGATATAACCAAAAACACACTTATAGAAAAGATGCTTGAAAGAAACAAACAACTACGCTCTATCCTTACAAAAATAGCAACTGATTTTATCAATGTCCCTATGGACAAAATGGATGAGGCAATTGACAAAACCCTTGCTACTGTTGGGGAATTTACCAGACTGGACCGGTTACATATATTTCATTACAATAGTGATAAACGGCTGGCAAGTAATACCTACGAATGGTGCGCCAAAGGAATCACGCCTTATAAAAAACAGTTGCAAGAAATTGCTGTTGAAAGTCTGCCGGGGTTTTTGTTACCTCCTGTACGGGGTGAAACCGTATATATACCTGATGTTACCAGACTGCCAGCTGGCAGTCCAGAAAGAACCCTCATGGAAACCGAAAACATTAAGTCTCTTTTAACCCTTCCAATGGTCTACGACAATGAGTGTATTGGATTTGTAGGGATGAATGCCGTAAGAGACAAAAGAGAATTTACTGAAAATGAAATAGAACTGCTGAAACTCTTGGCGGAAATTTTTACCAACGCCGAGATGCGAAAGAGAAATGACTTCGCGTTGAAAGAGAGCGAAAATAGGTATAACCTCTTTTTTGACAACGCCCCTCTGGGCATCGTGCACACAGATACCGAAGGCAAGATAATAAAGGCCAACAGCAAATTTACCGCAATAACAGGAGTACCAACACAAAAGATTATAGGATTAAATATAATGAAATCCCTTATAGACCCACAGATGAAACAACTTATAACTGATGCCCTTAAAGGGAAAACAGGAAGCTATCAGGGAAGGTACGCTTTCGTTGTTTCGGGTAACTCTGCATATGTAAATGTTGTCGCAAAAGGTATCTTTGATGGCACAAAAATCGTAGGAACCGTATTTATATTTGAAGATATTACTGACAAGAAGCAGATAGAGCAACAGCTTATATATAACGCCCTTCACGACCCACTCACTAACCTTGCCAACAGAGCTCTACTGTTTGACAGGGTTGAAAGGGCAATCTTGCATACCCAAAGAAACCCATCTGCCCATTTTATATTTATGTTTCTTGACCTTGATGATTTTAAGAAGGTCAATGATAGTTTAGGGCATATGGAAGGCGATAATCTTTTAAGGCTTGTAGCCAAAAAACTTGCAGTATGCATAAGACCTGAGGATACCCTTGCCAGACTTGGAGGTGATGAGTTTGCCATCCTTCTTGAAATGCTGCCGGAAACAGACACAGGTACACAGATAGCACAACGTATTATGTCCGTGATGAGAGAACCAGTGAATCTTTCAGGACGCATGTTTTCTATAACAGCAAGTATGGGAATATGCCATAGTTCAGCAGAAATTACCACACCTGATGAATACCTTAGAAATGCCGATATGGCAATGTACAAGGCAAAACGTGAAGGTAAAAACAGATTTGCATACTTCAGTCCTTCTATGCATGAAACTATTACAAAAAAAGTGATTGAAGAAACATATCTGTTGGAAGCTGTAAGAAATAAAAAGTTATCTATTTATTATCAACCAATTATAGAACTGGATTCAGAAAAAATAGTTGGATATGAAGCATTATTAAGGTGGATGCACCCTGAAAAAGGTCTTTTGATGCCTATGGTTTTTATTCCACTGGCTGAAGAAACCGGTTTGATTGTAAGCATAGGTGAGTGGGTTCTAGAACATGCATGCCAACAGCAGTGGTTAAAGAAAGAACAAAATGGCAGATATTTCAACCTACACATCAACATTTCTGCACGACAGCTTTACTCGCAGGATATCGTTTTGAAAGTGAAAGAGATTCTTCAAACAACAAAATTTCCTCCTGAATGTCTCTGTCTGGAAATTACAGAAAGCACACTTATGTTGCAAAGTATGGTAGATATACTGACATCCCTGAAATCTTTGGGCATCAAACTGATTATAGACGATTTCGGCACAGGTTTTTCTTCCCTGTCATATCTTCACAGATATCCCATAGATAGCATAAAGATAGACAAAGCCTTCATTGCTGGAATGATGCATTCGGAAAAAGATGCAGAAATAGTCAAAACCATCATAGCGATGGGGGAAACACTCCGTATGTCTGTAATAGCCGAAGGCGTTGAAACAAGACAACAGGCAGATGAGCTTAAACAGTTAGGTTGCCATTTTGCACAGGGTTTTTTGTGGGGTGCCCCTTCTGAAAAAATAGAGACACAGAAAAATCTATTAATAAGCCCGATTTCTTGATAATCTCAAACCCGAACCGTTATACTGCCCTTCGCATTAATTCATCTGTAGTACCATCTATGGCTATCTGTAAAGGCAGAGAAAATTCTCTACTGTTGCAATATATTGAAAAACTCCCGCATATCCGCTATAATATTATAGAGACAGTAAGAGATAAAAACCCTTGTATGGAGGACGAGAAGAAATGATAATGAAGAGTTTTGAAGAAAAGTGTCGTATTGTTAACTATGAACTGTATCTTCTTCATACCATATCCAAGACCATAAAAGAATCTTTAGATGAAAATAGAATACTCTCCGTGATGCTTACGGGACTAACGGCAAATGTAGCTTTGGGATTAAGCAGGGCGGCAGTATTTTACTATAATGCAGAAAAAGCCTTAATTTTTGGTAAGAAAGGATTAGGACCTTTTGATAAAGAAGAAGCATTCAAAATCTGGGATGACCTCGGACAAAACCTCATCTCTCTTGAGACATATCTCCATTATGACATAGAAAACCTGCTTCAGCGACAAAGGTATCCTTCTTGCATAAAAAAGATAGTAATTAATTTTGAGGAACTGCCCCGCGAAAATTATTTCAGACGTACGATAGAGGAACAGAAACTATTTTATCTAAAAGATGCACAGAATATAGATTTACTTCCGAGAGAAATCAAAACTATATTTGTTCCCTCGGATATTATCATACTACCTCTTTCTTCTGGGACAAACGTGAAAGGTATAATAATGGCAGATAATGCTTTTCACCGTAAGCCCATAGAAGAAACAACCATGCTTCTTGTGTCCCTGATGGCTATACAGGTAGGTCTGGCACTCGAAAACTCTTCCAACTATAACATCATTAAAAAACAACTTGACGAGATGAGAGAACTGAAAAACGCAATGGAAAGCCTCCAAGATGAGCTTGTGCAAAAAGAGAAGCTTTCTGCAATAGGCAAAATGGCCTCTTATTTTATACATGAAATAAAAAACCCGCTGGTAACCATAGGTGGTTTTGCAAAGCATATCAAAGAATGCCAGGACATAAGTGTGGTGAAAAGGGATGCAGGTATTATCTACAGAGAAATACAAAAACTGGAACAGATTTTAGGTAAGATATCTGGATTTACTTTGTTGTCTCCTTCTAAAATCGAAAAAGTCAACCTTTTAGAAGTCATAAAGGAAGTAAGTGAATTTTTCAGCCTTGAATGTTCAAGAAAAACAATAGAGATACAAATAGATATCCCTGAAAATCTCAAGGTTTCTGCAGAAAGGGTTCAGCTGGCAGAGGTGTTTTTTAACATTATCTCCAACGCTATAGAAAATACAAATAAAGGTGTTATCTCAATAACAGCTGAGATTAATATACCATTCGTTACAATCATTATTAAGGATACCGGCAGAGGTATTCCAGAATGCAATCTCTCACGAGTTACCGAACCTTTTTTTTCTACCAAGTCAGAGGGCTTCGGACTGGGTATGTATATTGTAAAAAATATACTGGCAAACAGCGGTGGCAAGTTAGAGATATCTTCTGTCGAAGGACAAGGAACTCAAGTGAAAGTAGAGCTACCTATATAAAGACTCCGTTTTCCTGTCTTTAACAGGTCAGATAAAGGAGGGGCATATGGCAAAAAAAATACTGTTGGTAGAAGACGAAGAAAACGAAAGACTGCTTTACACAGAAGAGCTCCAAAAAGAAGGGTTTGATGTCGTAGCTGTACCTGATGGCACAGTTGCCTTAGATCTTATAGGAAAAGAAAAGTTTGACCTTGTTATCCTTGATCTCCAGATGCCTATAATGGACGGCATTGAAACCCTCGGAAATATACTGATGAAAAAAAGGGATCTACCTATTATTATATACACAGCATATCCGCAGTACAAAGATCAATTTTTAACATGGGCAGCCGACGCGTACCTGACAAAATCATCTGACCTGTCTTTATTGAAAGAAAAAGTTGCATCTATTTTAAAACACCCATGAACCTATATGAGATAACCACGTTTATACTGGCAGGCGGAAAAGGCGAAAGGCTTTATCCCCTTACAAAAGATAGGACAAAACCCGCAGTGCCTTTCGGAGGAATCTATAGGATTATTGATTTCCCTTTAAGCAATGCGATAAACTCGGGATTACGAAAAATTTATATTTTTACTCAATACAAATCGCTTTCTCTCCAGCGGCACATAAGGGAAGGATGGAATATCTTTTCTCGAGAGTTAGGCGAATTTATAGACATGGTGCCAGCTCAAAAAAGGATAGGGGAAGAATGGTATCAGGGTACTGCTGATGCAGTATTCCAGAACATTAATATACTTGAAGATGAACGACCGTCATACATCCTTATCCTTTCAGGTGACCAGGTTTATAAGATGGATTATAAAAAACTCATACAGCAGCATATTGACACTAAAGCAGATTTAACCATCAGTGTTTTTGAAGTCCCAAGACAGGAGGCACATAGATTCGGAGTGGTGAAGGTCCAGGATAGCAAGGTTATAGAATTTAAAGAAAAGCCTTCTGAACCAATGGCTGACCCGAAAAACCCCGATGTCAGCCTTATTTCAATGGGGATATACGTTTTCAACCTTGATATCCTGATAAAAAAAATTGTTGAAGATGCAAAGAAAACTGACAGTACGCATGATTTCGGGAAAGATATTATTCCAACCATGGTATCTCAAGAAAAAGTATTTGCATTCAGGTTTATAGACGAAAATAAAAAAGATACAAAATACTGGAGAGACATCGGGACAATTGATTCCTACTGGGAATCAAATATGGACCTGGTTAACCTGGAACCACTGTTAAATATCTACGACAGACTCTGGCCTATAAGGACATTTCAGAAACAATATCCTCCCGCAAAAACGGTTTTTTCATTGGAGGAGCGAAAGGCCTCAGCAACAGATTCAATGCTTGCAGGAGGCTGTATTATAAGCGGAGGAAAGGTGGTACATAGCGTTCTTTCTGCAAACGTTAGAGTAAATAGTTACTGTGAAATAGTAGACAGCATATTGTTTGAAAATGTCAATGTAGGAAGGTATTCAAAGGTGCGTAAAGCAATTATAGACAAGAACGTATACATTCCACCAAAAACAGAAATTGGATACAACCTTGACTCTGACCGCAAAAGATTTTATATTTCAGAAAATGGAGTAGTTGTTATACCGAAAAATTACAAGTGGTAAAGATAGGAGTGAAGAAACCTTGACTAAAAAGTTAAATATTCACTCAACCACGTCATTGCGAGCCGTCTTTCGGCGTGGCAATCCGACATTGGGATTGCGGAGCCTGCCCCTCGGTGGTCATTGGGATTGCCACGTCATAAAAAACATTCCTCGCAATGACAAACGAGGAGATGATATATGTCAGAATTGAGAAAAGACCCGGTTGTCGGAAGATGGGTAGTTATAGCGACAGAAAGAAAATCCCGTCCTTCAGATTTTGTTACTACTGTTGAGCCGGTAAAAGAAACCTTTTGCCCTTTCTGCCCTGGTAATGAAGACAAAACGCCTTCCGAAATATTCGCAATAAGGCCTGCAGCATCTTCTACGCCTAACACAAAAGGATGGGAAACAAGAGTAGTCTCAAATAAATTTCCTGCCTTGAGGATTGAAGGTGAACTGAACAAAAGAGGTATAGGGTTATACGATATGATGAACGGTATAGGAGCACACGAAGTAATTATAGAAACTCCAGAGCATTTAACCTCCAGTGGTGAATTAATAGACATAAAAGACTATACTTTCTCTAAAATGAGCCAGATACTTGAAACCTATTGTATAAGGTGCATAGACTTAAAAAAAGACGCCAGGTTTAGATACATACTTGTGTTCAAAAATTCAGGTAAAGAAGCAGGAGCTTCGCTCTCCCATCCGCATTCACAGCTGATAGCTACACCTGTGGTTCCCAAAAGGGTAAAGGAAGAGTTAACAGGCTCCAGATGGTATTACGAATATAAAGAAAGGTGTGCATGGTGCGATATTATAAACCAGGAAATTGACAGTAACAACAGGCTTATAAGCCAGAATGAGGCATTTCTTGCAATAACCCCTTTTGCTTCACGTTTTCCGTTTGAGATATCCATATTTCCTTTCAGACATTCTCCTGATTTTGAGAATATTACACCAGCCGAAAGAGAACTTCTGGCAAAACTAATGGTGGATATTTTAAGGAAGATTGCCAAGGGGCTTAACAACCCTTCTTATAACCTTATGTTTCATACAGCACCCTGCAGATATCCCCGTCCGGGTTATTGGCAAACCATAGAAAAAGACTACCACTGGCACATAGAAATCATACCCAGGCTGGTAAAACAGGGTGGGTTTGAATGGGGAACAGGTTTTTACATAAATCCTACGCCTCCAGAAGAAGCAGCAGCATTCCTTAGATCTCTGAACGTTTAATAACCTATGATACCAAAGGAGGAAACTATGGAAAGAAAAAATATTTGTATGCTCGCAGCAGAAGCAGTTCCTTTTATCAAAGTAGGTGGGATGGCTGATGTGGTGGGGGCCCTTTATAAATACCTTTCAAAAAAACATAACATATACCTATTCATACCGTTCTATAAAACACTGCTGGGTCGTTACAAAACTGAAGATGTAGGTGAAATTAGCCTTTCTTTTGACAGCAGGAAAGAAGTCGGTTGTCTTATGAGAAGCACAGAGTACCCGGGGGTATATTTTATACGGAAAGATGAGTATTTCGCCAGAGAAGACCTTTATGGACCTGAAGGCAAAGATTACCCGGACAATGCCGAAAGATTTTCTTTTTTCACAAAAGGGGTTCTTGAATCCGCGAGAAAAATCGGAATCCCCGTGGAGATATTCCATTCTCATGACTGGCATACGGCCCTTCTGCCAATCTACCTGAAAGAATATTACAGTGAAATCTTTCCGAAGGCAAAGACTCTTTTTACCATACATAACCTCGGATACCAGGGCATCTTCCCTTCTGATAAATTTTATATATTAGGACTTCCATGGAAATACTTTTCTATGGAGGAGCTGGAATTTTACGGGTGCATAAATTTTATGAAAGCGGGCATTATCCACTCCGACATTATTAATACAGTAAGCATGAAGTACGCTGAAGAAATACTTACAGAGAAGTTCGGCAATAAGCTTGAAGGACTGCTAAATAAATATCGGGAAAAACTTACCGGCATTCTCAACGGCATAGACTATACCATATGGAATCCTTCTTTTGATAGTTTTATATGGAAAAAATACAAAACAAGAAAAACCAAAACTATCAACAAGATCTTTCTGCAGAAAGAACTTGGCCTTGAGCAATCAGAAAGAATTCCTTTATTTGGAATGGTAACACGACTTGCAGAACAAAAAGGTATTGATGAACTGATAGATATTCTTGATGAATTCCTTCCTAAAAACGGAGAACTCGTCGTACTTGGAGACGGTTCGCCTATTTACAAAAACGCCCTGACGGCATTAAACAAAAAATATCCTTTTAGGCTCACAGTCCACTTTGGATTTAACGAAACACTTGCCCATAAGATATATGCAGCAAGCGACTTTTTCCTTATGCCATCTAAATTTGAGCCCTGTGGACTTGGTCAGATGATAAGTTTCAAATATGGAACCATACCCATTGTAAGAAATGTAGGAGGACTATCTGATACAGTCCAGAACTATGATTTTTCTACTGAAGAAGGGACAGGCTTTGTTTTTGAAGGCGGAAGCAGAGAACTGATGGAAGCCATAGAAAACGCCTTAAAACTCTTTGCCAATAGAAAAGCAATGGATAGAATCGTATCTAAAATTATGAAACTTGACTTTTCCTGGAAGGCATCCGTAGAAAAATATATGGAGGTTTACAACAAACTTTCTGGTTGTTAAAAAATGGTTTTCTTATCTCTATTGTGGCATATGCACCAGCCTTACTATGTGAGTCTTGACAACCGGGAGATGAATTCACCTATTATTATCTTCCGCACATTGTTTAATTATTATCCCATGGCACTTCTTGCTTCTATGTATCCATCTCTAAAAATAAATTTCAACATCACGCCTGTTTTAATCAAACAGATAGAAGGAATCGCCAGCGGAGAAATACATGATAATTTTCTTGAAATGCTTGCAAAAGATGATGTAAAACAAGAAGAACTAAACCTTTTTCTGGAACAACTGCCAGATTTCTTATTCAAAAAGTATAGGGTAATAAACCTACTTGCAGAAAAACTGAAAGGCAATACTTTTTCATCACGGGACCTTTTTGATCTTAAGATATATATGCACCTTGTATCTTTCAATCCTTTGCTTGTAGATCAACAAATAGAAAGCCTTTTTAAAAAAGGACGGGGATTTAATATAGAAGACCAGGAATGCTTATATAAGAAAGAAAAAGAAATACTTAGTAAAGTAATGCCTCTTTACAGGGAATTGCAGGATAAAAAACAGATTGAAATAAGCACAAGTCCTTTTGCTCACCCCATTTTGCCACTTATCTTCAACACCGACAATGCAAGAAAGACAGCAACATCCCTTTCTGTTCCAGAAGGGCTTTTCTCATTCCCCTCAGACGCAAAAATGCAACTGCTTGAAGGAATGAATGTTTATAGACATACCTTTGGAACCTTACCAAAAGGTATCTGGCCTTCAGAGGGAAGTCTGAGTAACGAGGTCCTTGAACTCTTTGCTGAAACCGGTATTTTATGGACAGCAACAGATGAATATGTACTTTACCAGACACTTACCCATTCTTTGTCTCGAGGACATTATAATATATGGGATTTCAATGATAAGGTTTCGTTGTTTTTCAGGGATCATACCCTCTCTGATGTCATAGGTTTTTCATATCAGAACATGGCAGAAAAAGCGTCAGCATCAGACTTCATCAGAAGATTGGAGAACATCAGGACAACAGAAAACCAGTCTCTTGTTACTGTAATCCTTGATGGAGAAAACCCGTGGGACTTCTATCCGGAACAGGGAGTATCTTTTCTGACATCTCTTTATCATCTACTTACTGATAACAACCAGATAAAAACAACAACCTTTTCAGAAGCCTTACAGGAAAATATCTTACGGAAAAAACTTAACAGTATATCCCCGGGTAGTTGGATGGGCAATAATTTTGACAACTGGATTGGCAGAGAACCTGCAAATAAGGCATGGCGCATCTTACGGCAGGCAAGAGAAACATCAGAAAAAATTTTTGCAACTCTTCCAGAGCAACAACAGAAGATGCTTCAAGAAGCCATTATGATCGCTGAAAGCAGCGACTGGTTCTGGTGGTATAGCCTGCCTGCTGACCCAAAAATTAAAAGAAGATTTGATTTTTATTTTCGCAGATGCATAAGGCGGATGTACGAAATCTCCAGTGTTACATTACCTGAATATCTCTGCCTGCCGATAGAAGAATACGGATATGAAGAAACCTTTCCCTATATAACACCAGTAATTGACGGGAAAAATACCCATTTTTACGAGTGGTACAATGCCATAGAAATTGACCCTTCACATCTATGGGGAACTTTTATGCCAGTGAATTTCCCCATAAAAAAGGTATTTTATGGTTATGATGCAGAAAATATATTCATCAGGTTGGATATAAAAGAAGAAAACAGTATTGACATTTATCTTACATTTCACGATTCTACAGAACGTTCGTTCAGAATAAATCAGGATATAACAGCAGAAGAAAGCTCGCTGGTGTTCGCTAAAAATGAAATAATGGAGATACAGGTACCGAGAAAACTTTTCCCATCAGATGAAAAAATTGTTTTTTTCACCATCACAATTGAAACATCAGACGGTAGGCAGTTTAAGATTCCTCGTTTTGATTACTTCAAACTCATATTCAAGGAAAAAGAAAATTGGATAGTATAAAACAGGTAATATTTTGTGAATCATCTAATCCTTTTGAAGTCCTTTCATGGCATAGGGTAAAAAATGGGTGGATCTTACGGGTTTTTCGCCCTGATGCAAGGCAGGTAAACATCAGGGATGTTTTTCCCGCAAGTGGGAAAACCTATGCCTTGAAAACATCCGGTGAAGGTATGTTTGAATCTTTTTTCCCTGAAAAATTCTTTTACGAACTTGAAATAGTTTTTGCCGATGGTTCCTCTATAAGACAACTTGACCCTTACTATTTTGATGTGTCAATTTTTACAGATTACGATTTTTATCTTTTTAGCCAGGGAAACCACTTTGAGATATATAAAAAACTCGGTGCCCATAAAAGAGATATAGAAGGTACTTTAGGATATAATTTTTCCGTATGGGCACCCAACGCAAAAGGAGTAAGCGTTATAGGTGATTTTAATAGGTGGGACGGTAGAATACACCAAATGAAATCCACAGGCACTTCTGGCATATGGGAAATATTTATTCCAGGTATAGTAGAAAATAGCCTTTATAAGTTTGAGATAAGAACAGAAAGTTGCCTGTTAGTAAAAACCGACCCTTTTGGAAATTTCTTTGAAAAAAGACCCCAGAATGCTTCTATCACTTACCACGGCACCTATAAGTGGAAATATGAAAAGCTTTGTTATGACAACATTTATGCTATGCCTGTTGCTATATACGAAATGCATACAGGTTCATGGAAGAAAAAAAACGGAGATTTTATGAACTATCGAGAAATTGCTGAACAATTAGTGCCATATCTTGAAGAAACAGGGTTTAACTGGGTAGAATTCCTGCCTTTATCAGAACACCCTCTTGATTCTTCGTGGGGTTATCAGACAACAGGTTTTTTTGCTCCAACAAGCAGGCATGGAACACCTGACGATTTTTGTTTTCTTATCGACCAGTTACATAAAAACCACATCGGCATATTACTTGACTGGACACCTGCCCATTTCCCTAAAGATTCTTTCGGACTGTACTACTTTGATGGAACACACCTTTATGAACATTTAGACTTCCAGAAAAGAGAACACCCTGACTGGCAAAGTGCAATATTTAATTATGGAAGATACGAGGTAAGCAATTTTTTGATAGGTAGCGCTCTAAACTGGCTTGAAAGATACCGGATTGACGGCCTGCGAGTAGACGCAGTTGCTTCTATGCTGTACCTTGACTATTCAAGAAAGAAAGGAGAATGGACACCCAATATCTACGGAGGGAATGAAAACCTTGAGGCTATTGAATTTCTTAAAAAGCTAAACTCCACCATTTATCAGATGGCACCTGGTTCTTTCACTGTCGCTGAAGAATCCACTTCATGGCCCATGGTAAGTCGCCCGGTACATACAGGAGGGTTGGGTTTTGGCTTTAAATGGAATATGGGATGGGTACACGATACCCTGAGGTATTTTTCCACCGACCCGATATACAGAAAATACCACCATAACCTTCTTACATTTGGCATACTCTACACATTTTCCGAAAATTTCATATTGCCTTTTTCTCACGATGAAGTTGTCTATGGCAAAAAATCTTTGTTGTCAAAAATGCCAGGAGATATGTGGCAAAAGATTGCCAATTTAAGATTGATGCTATCTTATATGTACTGTTATCCTGGTAAAAAACTGCTATTTATGGGAAGTGAATTTGGACAGATAAATGAATGGAACTACCAGACACAACTTGACTGGTATTTATTAGAGAGTTTAGAACATGCGAGAATAAAAAAATTCGTATATGACCTTAATTCCCTATATAAAAAAGAAAGTGCCCTTTTTGAAAAAGACTTTGACCCTGAAGGCTTTTGCTGGATAGACTTCTCAGACTTTGAGCAAAGTACAGTGTCTTTCATAAGGAGGGCTTCCAGAAAAGAGGATTTTATTATTGCAGTTTTCAATTTTACGCCTGTTCCGAGATTTAATTACAGGATAGGGGTACCAGTAAAAACAGTCTATAAAGAGTTGTTTAACAGCGATTCGGAATTCTACGGAGGTAGCAATATAGGTAATTTTGAAAAGGTAAAATCTGAAGATATACCCTTTCATTCCCAACCGTACTCAATAAATATTACCCTGCCACCACTTGGAGCGCTCATCTTCAAACCTTTCTATTAAGTCCATCACACTTCCGATTATTTTAACATATATCATAGGCCTTCCTGTATATCTCTACAATATCCTCTTGCGCAATAGGTTTAGGATTATTACCAATAGGAACAGCGACCTCTAAAGCATCCTTTGCAAGCTGGGGAAAATCTTCTGGAGGAATATTCAGGTCTTTAAGGCCCGGGATACTGAATGTTTGAATAAATCTTTTTATTTCTTCAATAAACCTCTCTGTTTTATAAACACAGGAAAAAGATGAAACATCTTTGTTGATATAGTCATAAATAAGAGAGACTTCTTCTGCTATATCATCCTTTTCAAACTCAAGGACATAAGGCAGAAGCAATCCGTTTGCTACTCCATGGGGGACATTAAAAACCCCTCCAAGTGGATATGATATTGAATGGACCGCGGTTACTCCAGCATTTGCAAGACCGGTTCCTGCTAGAAAACTTCCGTATAACATAGATGCCCTGGCTTTTAAGGACTTACCATTCTCATACGCCTTAGGCAGACTATCCCAGATAAGTTTGGTTGCATACAAAGATATAGCCTTGCTTATAAAAGTAGCTTGCTTTGAAAGGAAACTTTCCACAGCATGGCACAGTGCATCCAATCCCGTAGATGCGGTTACAGAAGGCGGAAGAGAGATGGTTAATACGGGGTCTAATATAGCTGATTCGGGATACAAAAAAGGGCTGTTTATTCCGCCTTTTTTCTTTTCATCCTTCCTTATGAAGACCGCCGTAAAGGTTACCTCGCTTCCAGTGCCTGCGGTCGTGGGCACCATGATCTTGGGCAGTCCCGCTCTAGGAACCTTGTTTAGTCCTTGATAATCCCTTACACTGCCACCGTTTGTTATCAACACAGATGCAGCCTTGGCAGTATCAAGAGAACTACCACCGCCTATACCACACACAATATCGCAATCTTCTGACCTGCCAAATGCAGCACATTCATCTCCTATATCCGTAGTTGGTTCTCCTGCGAGTTTATCAAATATTCTGAAATCAATCTTCTGGCACTCAAGCAGAGTTATTATGTCCTTAAAAACAACAGTCTCTGCAAAATGGGCATCAACCACCACAAGCAACCTGTTTCCATGTAAAGTTTTTACTATATCAGGCAGTTGTGAAACTGCGTTTTCACCATATACCACTTCCGGATAGCATAAAAACTTAAATTTTTTTATCATATCCATAGTATTTTTCTCCTCTATCCTTTTTCCCCTGCACCCCTTTACACCGTTGGGTTTCGTATGAGGCAAAACCATCAGTGCCGAAGTGGGGAGTCGAACCCCAACGGTTCGCTTCGCTCTTTAGGAGGGGGTGCTTCCCCCTTCCTAACCTTCTCCCCCCATAACGAAAACCGCAGGGGACAATCCTTTCCCCTGCACCCCTTTACACCGTTGGGTTTCGTATGAGGCAAAACTATCAGTGCCGAAGTGGGGAGTCGAACCCCAACGGTGTTACCACCACCAGGTCCTGAACCTGGCGCGTCTGCCTATTCCGCCACTTCGGCATATCTTATGTTTGCACCATTACTTTTTTATGATAACTGATTTATCTGCAAAAAAAGGTTTTCAAGTCCAAGCTTCAGGTTTATATTATATCTTATTCTTTCTCTTACTTCCAAAAGAGATTCTATAACTTTTACGATGTTATTAATAGTCAATATATGATCAACCTCTGTAACAACAAGAAGATTCTTTTCCACACCATAATGTTCCAGATATGTCCTTCGGTAAAGATATAAGACTTTTTCCAACCACTGCTCAATCTCTTGCTTTTCTTTTGTCTTTACAATCTCATCTACCATCCTAAAAAAGTCATAAAGTTTATTTTTCCGGATATACTCCAACATAAGAATAAACTCATTCTGGGCATCAGTAAAACTTTCAGTATCTGCAGGAAGGACATAATTAAGCCGTAAGTTTTGGCATCTTGACACTATCGTAGGGAGAAAAAAGTTGATATTCCTGCTTAATATGACTAAAACGACATAGACAGGAGGTACTTCAAGGATTTTAAGCAGGGCGTTTGCAGATTCGTCCCTCATATAATCAATATTAAAAATATAGAGCTTCTTTTCCCCAGCATACGGAGTTATATATATAGTTTCTTTTATGCCTCTTACATCATCAATAGAAAGGATGCTTTTGGAAGGAACTATCCATTTAACATCAGGATAAGTTCTGTTTTCTATAGATTTACATATAGCACATTTTAAGCATGGAGGCGTCTCTTTACAGTTTAAGAGACAGGATAAAAACAGCGCTACTTCTTGTCTTTCATTCTTATTTCCTCCATATACAAGATAGGCATTAGAAACCCTGTCTTTCTTTTGAGCTCTTATAAGAAATTCCTTAATACTCTTTATATTCATTTAGGAAGTCTTCTGCAATTTTGACTATATCGTTATGTGTCTCCTGGATATTTTTTCTCTTTATTACCTTCACTCTATCTTTTTCTTTTGTTGCTATTTTCAGGTATCCTTTCCTCACCTTTTTTTGAAAATAGACAGATTCCTGTTCAATCCTATCTTTTTCTTTATCCCCTAATATGGGAATAAGTATTTCCGCGGGAGCATCTATTAAAAAGGTTAAGTCAGGAAACATCCCATCAATAAAAGCACTGTGTATCCTGTTTATCAAATCCACAGAAATACCTCTGCCATACCCTTGATAGGCGGTTGTGGAGTCAACATACCTATCTAGAATCACTATCGTTCCTCTCTTCACTTCTCTGTTGATAATTTCGTTTATCAGTTGGGCGCGACTGGCAAGATACAAAAATAATTCACTCCAAACGCAGAGTTTGCCTTTTCTGTCAAGCAACAAACTACGTATTTTATCCCCAACTGCGGTTCCTCCGGGCTCATTGAGAAAAATAGTATCCCATCCTCTCTGCTGTAAATACTGATACAATAGCCTTGCCTGGGTGGTTTTACCACATCCGTCAATTCCTTCAAAACTAATAATACACTTCTGTTTCATTATGTTATTTCCAAAAATACAGAATTGGTATCAATCTACAAATATGATATAGATCCTGCCAAGTACTTCTCCGCCTTTCAATACCTGAATTTCGTACTTCTCTTTCTTTTCATCCACCTTCCAGTGTTTCAAAACATTATCATATGTTATCCAATAACCTATGTCCTGACGGTCATTATACCGCTGGTTACCCGCGAAACCCTTAAAGTCAACCTTCACATCTTCACTTTCTGGGACAGTTTTTACTCGTTCTATCTTAAATCTCATATTCTTCTTTATCTCTATCTCATCTCCATCTGCAAGCTCAAAAGAATCAGTGTCCGTATGTAAAACAACAAAAAACCCGTTTTTTTCAGACTTTTCATGTACCTCTGTCTCTGGTAACTTGATAATGTCCTTTTCCATAAGAGAGGTGGACGCATTAACAGACAACACCAGATAAAGATAATATACAGCAAATATGGTATAAAAAAAAGCAAGTATAATAGATGTTAATCCTTTTTTTCTGTTAAGATTGAATAACTGAAGAGAGAGTATCCATAAAAGCATTCCAATACCCACAGCTATTAACGAAAGTATCTGCATATTTTGAGGCCCCATTTAAACTCCTCCTATGTTTTACTGTTCATATTTTAGCACTAACGAGAGGAAAAAATCTTGCTGTTTTTCACACAAGCACTTAACTGCGTATTAGTATATAATACCATTATTTTGCGTATATCTCAACTTCTTGTTCTTTTATTTGCCCAGCCCATCCTCGTATTGTGCGTGGCAATCCGACGCTCGCAATAAACCTTGGGACGTTTGAGGATGACAGTATTGTTGTAGATTCTCATTTTGCAATAACAACCCGTTGACTTAATAGCTAATATATGTTACACTAAATAATATGATTAAAGAAGAACTTGAAAAATTAGT
>CAZYYF010000002.1:14581-32288 GCA_964650875.1 uncultured bacterium | reverse complement strand
ATAATAATTGTCGGCTGTGGGAAGATAGGTTCGCATCTGGCAAAACTATTGCAGGATGACCATAATGTTGTTGTGGTAGACAAGGAAGAAAAGAATCTTCAGAAACTTGGTGAAAACTTCAATGGACTTACAATAACAGGAGACGGTATGGATATTGAAACCCTGAAAGAAGCAGGTATAGAGAAAGCCGATGCTCTTGCTGTCACAACCAGTAATGATAATACTAATATAGTTATTTCACATATAGCCCGGAAAATATTTAATCTTAGCAAGGTTATCTCTCGGGTCTCTGATACAGGCAAAGATGAAATATATAGGAATCTGGGTGTGGATTCAGTTAACAGTACGGCTATTTTTGCAACGGTCATAAGAGAAAAAATTATAGAAAGCAGTTTTACTACCTACCTGATTGAAAGTAACCAGGTTACCACTATAGAGATAAAAAATAATGGACATTATACAGGGAAAAAGGTGGATGACCTTAATATACCTGGGGATTTTCATGTAATAACCCTTGTGCGGAAAAATAAAGCAATTATTCCTGAAGAAAGCACTGTTATTGATGGTGATGACCTGATTGTTGGCATTGTAAATCTGGCGAATCTCAAAAGAACCAAAAAGATATTCGGGATACAGTAATGAATATAATCATAGTAGGTGGTGGCAATGTGGGATATCATCTGGCAGAACGGTTGTCCAATAACAACTATATTGTGCTTATTGAAAAAGAAATTGATGTAGGTAAGAAACTTGCGGGCAGCAGAAATATTCTTGTAATACAGGGGGATGGATGCAACCCAAATGTACTTAAACAAGCAGGAGTGAGCAAGACTGATGTTGTGGCAGCGGTAACGGGCAATGATGTGGACAACCTGGTTATCTGCCAGATCGCTAAGGATGTTTTCAAGGTTAAAAGAACGGTTGCTAAGGTTAATGAGCCTAAAAATGAAAAGATATTCTACCAGCTGGGAGTGGATGTTGCTATTGATAGTGCTTCCATTATTGCGAAGGTTATAGAAGACGAAGTCAGCTGGGAAGATATTATAACTCTTTTTACCTTCAAAAAAGGTAACCTTTCTGTTGTAAGAGTTGACCTGCCTGAAAACTCTCCTGCCATTAACATACCTCTGAATGAGATAGATATCTCTGGGGATTCTGTTATAGTTGGAGTCATAAGAGATGGTGATATTATCATTCCCAAAAGTAATTTTGTTCTCAGAGTGAAAGATGAAGTTATAGCCATCACGAAAGTAGAAAACGAATCCAGCCTTTTCAGGGCATTGGTAGGAGAAGTTGAAGAAGAAAAATGATAGAGAAACTCTGGAAGTATATACAAGTTCTGTATAAAGGCATAATAGGGGTAGTTATAGAACTTATCTATCCCTTGATTGTTTTTTCGACTGCTGCAATAATCTCTTTTGTAGTATACCTTATTATTCTTATCAAAAAATGATACCACAATTTTCCCGTGAAGATGTAAGCTCAATATTATATTATCTTGGCAAGTTCATAAGCGGCTTTGGAATTATGATGGTAGTTCCTATCATAGTGGGTATAATAAACAAGGAATGGGAACCCTCTCTGAATTTTATTCTCTCATCTCTTCTGTGCATATCCATAGGCAATATATTTTATCTAAAATATCCAGAAGAAATTGACTTAAACTGGAGACAGGGCATGAGTCTTGTTGCCATTTCTTGGCTTATTGGAATGTTTTTGGGGGCACTTCCTCTCTTTCTTTCTGGCCACTATATTTCATATCTTGACTCATGTTTTGAATCTATGAGTGCTTTTGCTACAACTGGACTTACACTTGTTAATGATGTTGACCATATGGCTTATTCGTACAATTTCTGGAGGCACTTTATGTGTTTCATAGGGGGCCAGGGTATTATTCTTGTGGCAATGACCTTTTTTGTAAAAGGAGGTAGCGCCCTTAAGGTATATGTAGGCGAAGCCCGGGAAGAAAAAATAATGCCGAATATGGTTCAAACTGCCAGGTTTATATGGTTTGTCAGTTTCACATATTTGATGATAGGGACGGCCATCCTTTTTTTTGTAAATTTTTTCCGCCATATGTCCTTTGGTAGAGCATTATTTCATTCTATATGTCTTTTTATGGCAGGATGGGATACTGCGGGTTTTTCCGTTCAATCCCAGAACATATTGTACTACCACTCTCCTATTGTTGAGATTGTGACAGGTATGATATGTCTCATTGGTGCTATTAATTTTGGTGTTCACTATGCAGTATGGACAGGCAGACCGAAAGAATTGATAAAAAACTATGAACTTAAGGTTTACATATTCAGTATACTGTCCCTTTTTACCATCATTTGCATTGCATTTATCAGAGAGTTTCCTTTTTCCTGTTACTTTGCTTTTTTCCGCAAGACATTCTACCAGTTGATTTCGGCTCATACGGGAGTAGGATATTCTAATATACTTCCTTTTCATTTTGTACAACAATGGTCTGCTCTCGCTGTGATATCTCTTATTTTAGCGATGGGATTTGGGGGTAGTTCTTCATCAACAGCAGGCGGTATAAAGATACTCAGGTTGGGGATTTTCATAAAAGGAGTAAAAAAAGAAGTCAGGAGGTTGACTTCTCCGGAATCTGCGGTTATCATTGAAAAATTCCACCATATTAAAGATATAACTATTGAGGATAACCATATTAAAATGGCAGGTATAATGATAATCCTTTATGTAACACTGTACCTTGTTGGAGGAATGATTGGTACATTTTATGGATATCCCTTTCTATCTTCACTTTTTGAATCTGTTTCCGCAGCGGCAAATGTAGGGCTTTCAATGGGAATTACCTCAGTATCTATGCCGAATGGATTGAAGATGGTTTATATTGTAGAGATGTGGATGGGGCGACTTGAATTTATATCTATTTTCGTTCTCGTTAAATTCATTCTGTCTCTGAAGAGTCCGCAATAGATAATAGTGAGCCTTCAATCATTCCCTATATTTGAAGAGGAGAGAAAACGGGAGCCTGAAATGAGTTGAGATTGACAAATAAGTAAGGTGAGAAACAGAGTGAATAAGAAGTGGTAATAAAAGGGAGGTTTTTAAGTGAAAATACTGTATTTTGGCTCTGACTATTTTGGTATACCTTCTCTTGAAAAGATATTGGAAAAACACGAGATTAAAGGGATTGTAACTTCTCCTGACAAACCAGCAGGTCGAGGAATGAAAATATGCCCGAATACTATTAAAAAATGGGCAGTCAACAATAATCTAAAGGTCTATCAGCCTGAAAAATTAGACAAACCTTTTATTGAACTCTTAAAAACACTTGAGATAGATGTACTTATACTCATATCATATGGGAAAAAGATTCCTCGTGAAATAATAGAAATTCCTTCCAAAGGCGCAACAAATGTACACCCTTCACTTTTACCTAAATATCGTGGAGCGGCCCCTATTGAATGGGCATTAATCAATGGAGAAAAGGAAACAGGGGTGACGATAATAAAAATGAGCAACAGGATAGACGAAGGAGACATACTTTCTGTTAGAAAGATAACAATAGAAGATAAAGATGATATATTCACAATGAAGAAGAAACTATCTTTTCTCTCTGCCGAGATGGTGGTAGAAGTTCTTGACAGTATTGAAAAGAACCGATTGAAATCTACACCGCAGACAGGCATATCTTCCTATGCAAGAAAACTGTCAAAAAAAGACGGGCTTATAGATTGGAATCTATCCTCTGAAAGGATAAACAACCTCATAAAGGGTGTAAAAGAATGGCCAGGGGCATACACTTTTATCCAGACAGCAGGAGGCAGCAAGAAATACCTGAAAATATTCTCTGCTGAAAAAGCTTATGGAGACACTGCAGACAAAAAACCTGGAGAAATAATAAATCTTACAGAGGATGCTATAGAAGTCGCCTGCGGTACGGGAAGTTTGCTCATATACGAGGTCCAGGTTGAAGGAAAGAAAAAAAACCGAGCCTCTGAATTTATCAGAGGATACCGGATAAAAACAGGAACAATATTTTCTAATAGTTGTAATTCCAATGGATGAGGATATTACCCGATTTATATCTGTTCTAAAAAAATCACAATTAGCCGATAATATAGTTTATGCCAAAACAATGGAAGGCAAAGAAGGCATTTTGTATCCGATACCTTCTTTTATAGATGCTTCGTTGAAAAAGAATCTATCTGAAAGAGGTATAGAAAAGGTATATTCCCATCAGCATGAAGGACTCACACTTTTAAATGAAGGTAACAATATAATAGTAACAACACCAACGGGAAGCGGGAAAACTCTTATATATAACCTATCTGTAATAACCCGGCTGAAAAAAGATAGCAAAAGCAAGGCCCTTTATATATTTCCTACAAAAGCCCTTGCGCAGAACCAGCTAAAAACACTAAAAGAATTTGCAGCAGATATTACAGCTGAAATATATGATGGGGATACTACCCAAGATGCAAGAAAAAGGATAAAAAATAGACTTCCTGATATTCTGATTACTAACCCCGATATGCTTCATATAGGAATCCTTCCGTTTCATAACAGGTGGTGTAATTTTTTTCACATCTCAATTTTGTGGTTATAGACGAAGTTCATACTTATAGAGGGATTTTTGGCTCACAGGTTGCCCATATTATCAGAAGGTTAAGGAGGATATGTAGACATTACGGCAAATATCCACAGTTCATCCTGCTTTCTGCAACCATCGATAAACCTGCCGATTTTGCAGAAAAACTTACTTCTATTCCTTTTGTCAGCGTGGAAAAAAGTTCTTCTCCTGAAGGCAGAAAACATTTTATTTTCATGGATGCGGGGCCCGAATCACCTTATCCTCTGGCAATCAACACTCTTTTTGCAAACCTTAAATTTGGTCTTTCTACCATACTGTTCACTCAGAGCAGGAAAGCATCCGAACTTCTTCATATGTGGATACACCGCAGGATAGGCAGGTTTGATCCGAAGGTATCCGCTTATAGGGCAGGGTATCTTGCAGAAGAAAGGCACGACATAGAAAAGAAAATGTTTTCGGGAGAAATGAAAGGGATTATCTCTACAAGTGCTCTGGAATTAGGTATAGATATAGGTAGCCTTGATTGTTGTATACTATTTGGATACCCGGGAAGCATAACAAGTACCTGGCAAAGAATCGGACGGGTCGGCAGAAGCAAAAAAGATTCAATCATCATTTTCATAGGTATGCAAGACGCCCTTGATAGATATTTTATAAAAAATCCAGAAGAATTTTTTAGAAGGAAATTTGAAGATGTAATAATAAACCCGTATAATCCTATTATTTCAGAAGCTCACCTAAAATGTGCTTCATTTGAATTGCCGATTGAAGACAAGGATGCCCAGCTGTATGGCAAACAGCTTATGAGTATTCTTGAGAAAAAACCTTTTCTAAAAACGCCTGATGGCAAAAAATACTGTTTTATCGGAAAACCTCCGCATATGGATATAAACATAAGAACAATAAGCGATATCTTTGCTATTGTAGAGATTGGAACTGATAGGCTTATAGGAGAAATTGATGGAAGCAGGGTTTTCTCGGAATGTTATCCGGGTAGCATCTATCTCCACCAGGGGAAACAGTATGAGATTTTACTGATTGACATAGAGAAAAAGTGTGTCACAGCAAAACGTTCAAAAGTAGATTTTTATACACAACCTAACTGGTGGGAAAAGATAGAGATACTGGAAGAGGAAAATAAGAAAGACAAAGAATTTCCTATCAGACTTGGGAAGATAAAGGTAACTACACAGGTTATAAGCTATGAAAAAAGAAGGGAAAAAGACAAAACACTTATCGGAAGATATCAACTTATCCTACCACCTCAGCAGTTTCAGACAAAATCTATCTGGATTGAAATCTCATCAGGTAAAATGGTAGATCTCAAGAAAAAGATGGATTTCCAGGGAAGTATTCATGCAGTAGAACATGCAATAATAGGTATATTACCTCTTACGGTAACCTGTGACAGGTGGGATATAGGAGGTTATTCTTTTTCCTTTCACCCGCAGACAAAAGCTGCTACCATTTTTATATATGATGGATATCCTGGTGGAATAGGCATTGTTGATACAGCATACAGCCGTTCTACCCTGATACTGAAATCAGCATATGAAGTTATCAGAACCTGTAAGTGCGATACAGGGTGTCCTTCATGTATACAATCCCCGAAATGCGGGAACAATAACAACCCTCTTGATAAAAAGGGTGCTTTATTACTTCTGAAACAAATGATACCAAATTGATTTCATATATATAGTTTGTTGGCTGTCTCGTCAAGGTTGGGTCGTTATCATAGGAATACAGTCTTTTGCTAACATTGTCTTCAAAAACTGTCATATTTCATTTGGTAATAACATTAGATGTGAGAGTAAAAACCCAAATAGATAAGGAGGAACATGGATAAAATAAGGAAAAGTGCTGGGGATTCAAGCTGGTTTATAGAAAGCAGGTTTGGTCTTTTCATACACTGGGGTTTATATGCTATGCCAGCTAGATGTGAATGGATTATGTCAAATGAAAACATACCTGTGGCGGAATATGAAAAAAAATATTTCAGGTATTTTGACCCGGACCTGTATGATCCCGCAGTGTGGGCAAAAACGGCTAAAAACACAGGTATGAAATACTTTGTCATAACGACAAAGCACCATGAAGGATTTTGTTTGTGGGATTCAAAATTGACAGATTACAAGGCAACAAAAACTCCTGCCGGCAGGGACCTTATAAAGCCCATGCTTGAGGCCTTCAGAAAGGAAGGTTTGAGGATAGGATTGTATCACTCTCTTATCGACTGGCATCACCCCAAATATATCAAAGATCCGACGAAACACGACATGCCTGAATATGTAAAATATCTTCACGGACAGGTAAAAGAATTGCTTACCGAATTTGGGAAAATAGACCTTTTGTTTTTGGATTATTCTAGCAGAAGACCTGATGGAACAGGAAAAATAAGAGATGACTGGCAGAGTGAAAAACTATATAAGATGATAAGAAAACTCCAGCCACATATAATGTTGAATGACCGGCTTGACCTTGAAGATGAATGGGACATAAAAACGCCTGAGCAGTACCAGCCGAGAGAATGGGTTAAAATTAACGGTCAGCCTGTTATATGGGAAGCCTGTCAGACCTTCAGTGGTTCATGGGGATATAACAGAGATGAATCATTATGGAGAAGCACCGATGAACTTATAAGAACACTGATTGACTGTGTAAGCAAGGGAGGGAACTTACTGTTAAATGTAGGACCGACAGGACGAGGAGAGTTTGACAAAAGGGCAATGGAAAGACTGGAAGGCATAGGTGAATGGATGAAGAGGCACAGCCGTTCAATCTATGGATGTACTCAGGCTCCGGATGAATTCGTAACTCCCACGGACTGCAGGTTGACTTACAACTCAAAAACTAAAAGGCTTTATGTACATGTGTTTGCCTGGCCATACAAACATCTTTATCTTGATGGTAAACCGTATGAGGACAGGGTTGAATATGCTCAGCTTCTCAACGATGCCAGCGAGATAAAAATGGAAGCGGGAGCGCACGGTTCCGACTCACCCAGGTTGAACCTTACAAGAAAAGACGGACTGAAACTTACACTGCCTCTTTGTAAGCCTAATGTAGAAGTACCCGTTATAGAGTTGTTTCTAAAATGAACTCTCTCTATATAGAAATCAATGTAAATATTCACTGAACACCGTGTTATCATTGCGAGGATGCGCCCCCCGGGTGTCGTTGCGAGGCGTTTTCTGACGTGCCAATCCGACGTCCTTTGTCGTTGCGAGCCGTCTTTCGGCGTGGCAATCCCAATGACGTGGTTGAGTGAATATTTACAAATCAATCAATCTATATAGCGCCCCCTCTGAATATTTTTTTGATTTTTTTGTGCTATTTAGGATATAATTTTTAGTTTAATCGGAGGTTGTAATATGTCACTAATTGTGCAAAAATATGGTGGTAGTTCATTATCTACCCCGGAAAACATAAACTACGTAGCCAGAAAAATTGTTGAATACAAAAGAAAAGGCAACAAACTGGTTGTTGTAGTTTCAGCTATGGGCAAAACTACCGATAATCTTATAGAGATGGCTAAAAAAGTCCATAGATGCCCACCTGAAGAAGAAATGGACATCCTTCTTTCCACAGGCGAAATGGTATCTGTTGCAATGCTATGTATGGCTATTGAAAACCTTGGCGAAAAGGCAGAGGGATTCCCTGGTTATTTTGCAGGAATAAAAACAGACAATTCACATACAAAAGCCCTGATACAAACTATAGAACCTTCAAGGATACTTAAGCAATTGGAAGAAGATAGCATTGTAGTTATAGCCGGTTTTCAGGGAATAAGCCCAGAAAACACGATAACTACACTTGGCAGAGGAGGTTCTGATTTAACCGCAGTGGCAATAACTGCTGCTATAAAGGCTGATATATGCGAAATTTATACAGATGTTGACGGCATATACACAGCTGATCCTCATCTTCTTCCGAATGCAAAATTAATACCTCAACTCTCTTATGAAGAACTTCTTGAAATGGCTTCTGCAGGAGCAAAAGTTATGTTTCCGAGAGCGGTAGAATTTGCAAAAAAATATAATGTTCCTTTTGTGGTTAAATCAACCTTTGCAGAGCAAGGAGAAGGTACAATGGTAAAAGAAATTTTGTTGAAAGAAGGAGCTGATGTTTCTGCGGTGGTCCTGGATGAAAAACAGGCAAAAATTACTATATTCAAGGTTCCTGATAGGCCGGGGGTTTCATCTACAATATTCAATGCTATTGGAAATGCCAATATCAACGTGGATATTATTGTACAGAATGTAAGCAAGGCAAGATATGCTGACATATCTTTTACCGTACCTATAGCAGATGCTGAAAAAGCCTACAATATAATAAAAGAAGTGGGGAATCAACTAAAAGCAGAAAAAGTCCAGTGTGATACAGATATTGCAAAACTTACTACTATCGGTGTAGGTATGATGAATCATCCAGGGGTTGCAGGTAGGATGTTTCGTGCGCTTGCGCAAGCAGATATAAACATAGAAATGATAAGTACCTCGGAAACCAAGATATCCTGTGTGATAAAAAAAGCAGATGGGCAAAAGGGACTCCAAGCGGTGCATAAAGAATTTATTACATAGTACGGCGAGATAGTTATGTTGTTTTTATACTTGTATCAGATGCCACGGTAAATGGTCCTGTTTAAGTTCGCTGAGATACGTGTCAAAAAAGAGGTTTTTTTTATAAAAACCTTCCTGCCACAGAGAGAAATTAAAATATTCATTCCAGTTTTCCATCTTACCGCCTTTTTCCCAGACATCTAAAATAACCCCTGAAAGATTTTCATCCCCTCTGCTGAGAAACGCCTCAACACAGCTCATTTCATACGGATGGAAGGTCATCTTCGTAAACCTGCTGTATCTTATGTTTTCTACAAGAATCCTTTTTTTGTACCTGTATTCCTCATCGGATATAAACCTTTTTCTTTCAAATCTTGAGTGGGGTCTTGGAACAAAGGTGTTAAAAGCTGCTTTTATCGTTATTATCCTTGAAAGTTCGTTAATGAGTCGGGCTACATCAAGCAAATCTTTTTCTTCTTCTCCAGGAAGTCCAAGCATAAAATAAAGTTTTATCTGTTTCCACCCGTTTTTTTTTGCCTTTAAAACCAGTTCTATAAGTTCGCTATCTTTGATTTTTTTCCCTATGGCAGCCCTCAGCCTTTCCCCTGTTTCAGGAGCAAAGGTAAGTCCGGTTTTTTTTATTCCTTTGAGCTTACTGGCAAGTTCAAAAGAAAACGTGTCTATTCTAACCGCGGGAAAAGATATTCTTACCTTTTTCTCCTGGAATTTTGAAAGCATCCCATCAATGATCTCATCTATGTGGGGATGGTCTCCTGAAGAGAAAGATAGAAGAGAAATCTCCTCGTATCCTGTGTTTTTATAAACCTGAAGGGCTGTATCAAGAAGATTTGCAGGACTCTTTACCCTTACAGGTTTCCAGCAACTTCCTGCCTGACAGAAAAAACAGCCCTGTCCACAGCCTCTCATTATCTCTAAAGATATCCTATCATGGACTATCTCAGTTAATGGTACAAGCCATTTTACGGGGAAAAAAGACTTATCAAAATTTTTTACGAACCGTTTTTTTACACTGTTTTTTGGATAAACAGGCACGTATGCGCCTTCTATATTAGCAATTTTTGCAAGTGTTTTTTCTCTGGATTGGCCTTTGAATTCTCCAAAAGTTTTGACTACTTCAGGTATAATTTCTTCTCCTTCTCCTACAATGAAAACATCTATAAACGGACTCAGTGGAGTAAAGTTGAATATGCTATTACCGCCTGCAATTACTACAGGGCTGTCTTGTTTTCTGTTTCTTGATAAAAAAGGTATGCCTGCCAGTTGAAGTATGTTTAGAATATTCGTATAATTAAGTTCTGAAGATACACTGAAACCAAGTAGGTCAAAATCTTTTACAGGTTTTTTTGACTCAAGAGAAAAAAGCGGTATTTTTTTTTCTCTGAGAATCTTTTCCATATCCGCCGCGGGAGCAAAAACCCTTTCGCAGATAACATCTTTCATTTCATTGAGAAGTCCATAGATGAGTCTTATTCCCAGAGAAGACATCCCTATTTCGTAAAGGTCAGGATAACATAAGACAAAATTAACATCTCCTTTGGATTTATGGTACGCATTAATTTCTCTGCCAATATATCGTGAAGGTACCTGAACATAAGGCAATATCTCTGATATTATTTTTTCCATATGATTTTTACCTACCTTCACCGAAAATAGGGTGTAGACTTCCAGTCATTAGCAGTTAAAATTAAAACATAAGCGAGTTTTCCTGGATATTTACCAGCAACATTACAGACATAAGAGAGACAATAATAGAGGAGCCTCCATAACTTATAAAAGGCAGTGGTATGCCGACAACTGGGAAAAGTCCCATTGTCATACCTATGTTTACGAAAACATGGGATATAAACATTGCAAGTATGCCTACACCTAAAAGCCTGCCAAACCTGTCATGGGTAGAATAGGTTATATCAATTATGGTTTTGAAAAAAATATAGTATAGTGACAAAAGTACGAGAACTCCGATAAAACCAAATTCTTCGGCCATTACACAGAAAATGAAATCTGTATGGTATTCAGGGAGAAAAGCCAGTTTTGTCTGTGTGCCTTTCAAATATCCCTTTCCAAACAAACCACCGGAACCTATGGTAATTATTGATTGTATGAGATTGTATCCTTTGCCGAGAGGATCTCTCATTGGATTGAGAAATGTAAGAATTCTTTCTTTCTGGTATTGTTTCATAGCAAACCAGAAAAAAGGACTTAAAAAAATATTTACCACAACAAGGAAAAGCAAATGGGACTTTTTAGCTCCTGCTTGATATAATATTGCAAAAAAGACAATAACAAATATCAGAGAGGTTCCAAGGTCAGGCTGTTGAAGTACTAAAAGGAATGGTAGCGCTACAATAATTATACTCGCCAAAAGAACCGGCAATCTTCTTGCATCTTTTTCAGATAGATAGGCAGATAGGGTTATTATAACTACTAATTTAGCAAATTCAGACGGCTGAAAATTAAACCATCCTATTTTTATCCATCTCGAAGCTCCTCCCACACCTTTCCCAAAAAAAAGAACTATGATGAGAAATAAAAGAATAGAAAAGTACATAAGCGGTGCAAACTTTCCACTATTTTTATAATCGGTATTTTTAATAAAATATATCAACCCGGTGCCTCCGAGAACCCACAAAATCTGTTTAAGAAAAATACCTTCTTTGCTTGCAACTCCCTTTGAAGTGCTGAAAAGCAAAAGAATACCTATTATTATGATGATGTATGTCCATGCTAATAAGAGGTTATCTTCAAACCTATTTTTAAAATACCTCAACATTTTCTTCCTCTTCCTCCACCTCAGGTATTTCTTGGGGAGGTTCCTCTGAGTGTATAAAGATTTTTTTTATGATGCTGCTGGCTATTGTTGTAGCCTCTGGTCCTGAGGATCTATCAAGAAAAACAACCATGGCTATTTTAGGGTCATCCGCAGGAGCATAGCATACAAAAAAACCGTGTGTGCCGAGTTCCATCTCACTTTTAGCCCGTTGAACTGTTCCTGTTTTTCCAGCAATTTCTATACCTTCTACTCTGGCTCTCGCGCCCGTGCCAAAAACCATGACATTTTTCAAGCCCTTTTTAACTATATCCATTGTAGAGGAGCTTACAAAAACAGTAGTCTTTATAGTTGGTGAAAACTCTTTAAGTCTCTGACCTGATGGTGAAATAATTTCTTTGACAATATATGGTTTCCATATATTACCTCCGTTGGCTATCGTGGAGATAAAAGATGCAAGCTGGATAGGTGTCACAAGAATAGGTCCCTGTCCTATAGAAAGATTTAAAGGATCTATTGTTGAACTGTCAGGCAAAAAACCTGCTTTTTCTCCAGGGAGGTCTATACCAGTAGGTTTACCCAGTTCAAACATCCTGGCAAATTCTAACATTTTATTTACACCTACTTTCATTCCGATAGTGCCAAAAAAGACATTACAGGAAAAAGGCAGGGCAAGATTTATATCAATCCAACCGTGTCCATCTTCCTTCCAACAATTAAATTCCCTGTCGCCTACATATAAAGAACCAGTACATTCTACTCTATCGTATTCTGCTATCTCGCCTGTTTCAAGAGCTGATATGGCAGTAATAATCTTAAAAACAGAACCAGGAGAATATTGACCTTTAATCGCACGGTTGAGAAAAGGATGACCGCTTTTTGAAAAATATTTCTGCAGATTATCAGGTTCAAAAGCTGGCTTGCTAATAAGAGCAAGTATTTGACCATTCCTTGGGTCCATAACAACAATGCTGCCCTGTCTTTTGCCTAGTTCCTCATCTACAATATCCTGAATAGTTTGGTCCACAGTTAATATTAAATCATTACCAGGGATAGAACCTTTTTTCCCTACAATTCTGCCCTGGTATCCTCTGGCATCCACTTCAACCTGCATTCCACCTGCTACCCCTCGTATATATTCGTCATAGAACTTTTCTATACCATCCTGTCCTATCACATCTCCGGACTTGTATCCTTTTTCTTTTAACAAAAGAATCTGTTTTTCACTTATTTCTCCGATGTAACCAAGTAGATGGGCAGTAGACTGACCGAGAGGATATTCCCTTACGAGCCCTTCCTGTATGGATATTCCGCACAGCCTGTCAGCATTTTCTTCTATTAGTGAAACTTCTTCTTTTGTAAGTTTCTTTTTCAGGATTATTCTGTCAAATGGGTTTGGATAACTCGCCGTAAATTTTTTCACGGTATCAGTACTGTTAATACCTATGAGATGTGATAAAAGTTCTGCTTCCTCTTCAGGGTTTTTGATATCGTAAGGAATAAAAACCAGCTGTAAAGAGGGCGTATCTTTTGCAAGTATTCTTTTGTTTCTGTCATAGATAAATCCTCTCGGAGTTCCTGTCTCCACTGTCCTGATGCAGTTTCTTACGGATAGGCTGTAATAATATCTGTACCTGATAACCTGGAGATAAAAACACCTCAAGAGAATAATAGCAAACGTTATTTTTATGATATTACTAAATAGTCCTTTTTCTGTTTCCATCTATATCTTCTCATTATTAGTTCTAAGAAATAAAGTATTATGCTGTTGTAAAGGGAAAAGATTAACGAATACTTAACCAATGGCCATATGTTCCAGAGAAAACCTTTTGCAGGCTCAAACAAAATAGAAATAAAAAATAAGAAACTGAAAAAGAAAGTTGCCGCGACCTTAGCGGAGAGGTTTTTTATCTTCAAAAAACTGTTGATGTAAATAAGGATTAGAAATCGCACACTGGTAGTGCCCAATGTCCCGCGTGATATTAAATCGTGAATAATGCCGGCTACAAAAGCAAGCACAAGGGACATTTCAGTATTGCCGTCCCATGTAATAATAAGCAGCCATATGAGGAAAAAGGAAGGTATAACAGATGATTTGAAAGATATTGCGAAAATCAGCTGTAAGCTGCTTACAATAAGCAATTGTTCCATTATTTTTATAAGGCTCTTATTACTCACCAACCATTACCTCATCTATATATGATAAACAACTATAAGGTTTTACATAAACACTTAAAAAAAGAGAATCTCCTGCTTTTGAAATCTTAACAACTTCCCCTACTTCTATTCCTTTTGGATAAAAATCGCTGTAACCTGAAGTAAAAATTCTGTCTCCTATCCTGATTTTGCTTTCGTAACTTATGTATTTAAGAATACAGTATGGTATGCTTCCCCCTTCCATAATGCCCACCTCTTTTGTTGAATCAACTATTATGCTTATTTTAGAGGTTGAGTTGAAAATAGTAACAACATTCGCTGTGTTTTTGTTTACCTCCGAGACTCTACCTATAAGAAATAAGTCTTTTGAAACCACGCACATTCCTTCTCTGATACCTTCTGTTAAACCTTTATTTATAACAATTTCAACAGGGAAAACAGGAGGTTTTACCGATACAATGTTACTTACTACAAACCTGGAAAAATATCTATTTTTCTCTTTAATGTCAAGGATATTTCTAAGCCTTATATTTTCAGCAATTAACTCTTCATAATTAAGTTTTTTCTCAACATAACTACTCTTCTCAATGGATTTAATATTGTTGAGATAACTTTTTCCCATTATTAATAGAGAAAAAAAAATACCCAACGCGCATATAATTTCTCTTCTAAAGCGCCAGATCATAGTGCAGAACCAAAAATCCTCTTTTATTATTTTTACGTTGATCAGTCATTAGGAAACTGCTTAAAATACTGGAGTTCTTCAAGCATTTTACCCGTGCCTCTAACAACCGCTAGCAAAGGTTCTTCAGCCACAAAAACCGGGAGTTTGGTTTCCTCGGAAATCAGTTTGTCTATCCCTCTTAAGAGACCACCTCCGCCTGCCACAGTAAGCCCTCTTTCTATTAAATCGCTTGATAACTCAGGAGGTGTTTCTTCAAGAATATCACGCACAGAACTAACTATCATTGAAAGTGTATCTTTCAGCGCTTCTCTTATCTCTTCAGAACGAATTTTGACCATCTTGGGTAAACCTTCCACAAGACTTCTGCCATTGACATCAAGAGTCAGTTCTTCGTCTAGAGGAAAAGCAGAACCTATATCAATTTTAATTGTCTCCGCGGTTTTTTCTCCTATAAGCAGGTTATACTTTTTCTTGAGATATTCTATAATAGCTTCATCCATTTCATTTCCTGCGATTCTCAAGCTTTTAGATAATACGATTCCCCCCAGAGAAATAACAGCCATTTCTGTTGTTCCTCCTCCTATGTCAAGTATGAAACTACCGCAGGGTTCAGATACTGGCAATCCAACACCCACTGCAGCTGCCATAGGTTCCTCTACCAATTTTACCATTCTTGCTCCGGCTTTTACGGCTGTTTCCTTTACTGCTCGTCTTTCAACACTTGTAATTCCTGAAGGTACGGAAATAATTATTTTGGGTGGCAGCACAAACCTGTGTCTGGGAGTTATTACTTTTAGAATAAAATGTCTCAGCATAGATTCACATGCTTCAAA
Organism: uncultured bacterium; assembly: GCA_964650875.1. Lineage (GTDB taxonomy): Bacteria > Ratteibacteria > UBA8468 > B48-G9 > JAFGKM01 > JALNXB01. Next base: position 16,696 of record CAZYYF010000002.1, on the reverse strand, counting down.
ATCAGCTATTACTCCATCTTTCATAGGTTTCATAGCAACTATGTTTGAAGGGGTTTTACCCAACATCCTTTTTGCTTCATTGCCTGTTGCTACTACCTCTTTGGTAGTCATATTTATAGCAACTATTGAAGGTTCTATGAAAATAACACCTTTGCCTCTGACATAGATGCAGGTATTAGCGGTACCTAAATCAATGCCTAAGTCATTTGAAAAAAATTTAAGAAATCTTAAATCCATTTTATTTTTCTCCTATTCGCTATTGTTCAATAAAAGTTCTTTTACAATTTAAAGTTTTGAAACCGACTGTCCGAAAAGGTAAAATAGTATTAATTACTTTATCATAAGAATAAAGAAGTTGGAATATAATAACATAATTTACAGTCAATTGCTAAATATATTGCTAAAAATCGTAATGTAGCAAGTAAACAGATATACTATATATTTCTATAACCTAATACGAATTCGCATTCAAAATGTAAGTTCTCAGTTAACCCGGTTGTCATTGCGAGGGTGCGCCCCCTCCTTTGTCATCGCGAGGAATGTTTTTTATGACGTGGCAATCTCAATTGAATGCGAAGGCGAGTATGATAACGGTATTGGTATAAGATGTGCCAAGTATCTGGAAGAGTTATCAAAACTACGAAAATTTATTGGCAGTGATGAGAATGGATATAAAAAACTTTAAATTAAATTATGCTATTTTAACTTTTCTAATTGTTATTGTGATAACCTTGTTCAGGTTCTTATATATTACCATTTTACCTCTTTCTGCAGACGAAGCCTACCTGTGGGTATGTAGCAGACACCCGGCATTATCGTTTTATGACACACCTCCAATGGCTCCATATATGATTTTAATTTCTACGAGATTATTTGGAAATACAGAATTTGCTGTGAGAGTTTTTGTATCAGTTTTCATGGCAGCTGTTTGTTATGTAATATATCTTTTCAGCCGGGAAGTCTCCGGAGGAAATGAGAAATCTGCATTTTTTTCCACATTTATGATACTCACAATTCCCGGTTTTGCCTTGGCAGGGTTGTTGTCCGGAGTTGAAGCGCCCCTTCTGTTTTTTTATCTTCTGTCGGCATATTTCCTTTACAGGGCAATAATAAAAGAACAACCTTCTTACTGGTATGTAGCAGGACTAACAACAGGTTTGGGTTTTCTTTCTAAATACCTTATCCTTTTTCTTCCTATGTGTCTCTTGCTCTACCTTGTATTTACGGATAAAAAAAGATACTTGAAAACAAGTTACCCTTATCTTTTTCTTCTGATATTCTTTCTTATATCTTGTCCTGTGGTCATATGGAATGCTCAAAACAACTGGGCAAGTTTCTTATTAAACTTTTTCAGTAGAAGAAGGTCGTCAACTGCTTTATCTATCAACTTTGGGAATTTATTAAAACATATTGGAGCCCAGGCAGGCATTATATCTCCTTTTATGTTAATTATGATGGTATATGGATTTTTTAGAATGTTTTTTGAAGGAACTATAGGTAAAAACAAACATATGCTTTTTCTCTCTTTTTTTTCTGGTCCCATATTGATTTTTTTTATCCTGTATGCTTTATTTATTGAACCGCCAGCTCCTCATTGGGCAGGCATAGGATATTTGTGTATAATAGTAGCACTTCCCTATTTTATCCTCAATAACAACTGCAGTATCGCAATAAGAAGATTTTTTATAATATCCCTCGTTACAGCAGTAGGTATGACTTCTATCATTCATTCCATCCCATTCACAAGAGATTTTTTTTTAAGGCTGCCCATAAATGAAAATACAAAGAAAAACTTTGAATCATTCCTGTGTAATTTCCCGTCAAAGGTAGGCAAAAAACTGAGCGAAATAAAAAATATTATGAAAGATAAGGATAATTATTTTCTCATCGGCAGAGGTTTTGCACTTGCTTCATACCTGGAATTTTACAATAAAGGGCAAGAAACAGTTTATATGATTTGTCAGAGAACAAAAGTGGGTCATGGCTATTATTTTTGGCAGGATATCAATGAGAATATAGGCAAAAATGCAATCTTTGTAGACGAAGATTCAAGATGCGAAGATACCATCAAATCTCTTTTTGTATTAGAGCTATTGGAAGAAATAAACAAGAGAG
>CAZYYF010000002.1:0-14571 GCA_964650875.1 uncultured bacterium | reverse complement strand
CTCTTTTTGCAAAGGTGGAAAGACTGCCAGACTTTGAGATTTATAATGAAAAAGGTGAACTTCTTATGACTTTTGTTTTTTATAACTGCATTAATTTCAAAGGTATGGAGAAGGAAAAACCTCCTGTGCTCAAACGTTGACAGGTCCCAGGAATTTGTCACAGAGATAGAGGAGGGGTAAATTGATAAATAAACCGTAATGTTGTAAAATTTATTTATGGAAGAACGGATAAAAAGAATTATTGAGATTCTTGAACAAGAGTATCCTGGAGCAAAAAGTGCGCTGAAATACCAATCGCCTTTTCAGATGCTTATAGCAACTGTATTATCTGCTCAGACTATGGATGAAACAGTGAACAGGGTTACATCTGGCTTGTTCAAAAGATATAAAACAGTCTATGAATTAGCAGAAGCACCACTGGAAGAAATACAAAATGAAATCAGGTGTGTGAATTTTTATAAGAATAAAGGAACCAATATCAAAAAAATTGCACAGATAATTGCAAAGGATTTCAACGGCGAAGTGCCTGATTCTATGGAGAAACTCGTTTCCTTGCCTGGGGTAGCTCGAAAAACTGCCAACGTTGTTTTAGGAGAAGTATTCGGTAAAGCAGAAGGTATTGTAGTAGACACCCATGTTAAAAGGTTATCTTTGAGACTTGGATTAACTGATAAAACATCTCCTGAAAAAATTGAGAAAGACCTGATGAAATTGATACCCAGAGAAAAATGGATTTCTTTTCCTATGACACTTATATTGCATGGCAGAAAGGTATGTACAGCTAAACAACCGAAGTGCGGGAAGTGTAAAATAGAAAAATTTTGTTTGTTTACAGCTAAAACAAAATAAAGAATTTTTATTTATATAGAGACAATGAAATATATAAGGTTGGCTAAAATGCAGAAAGAATTTGAGGTATTGCTTTTACTTCTCATGCTGATTTCAGGTTGTACAACTGTAGTAGGTACTACGTCTGCTACGTTATCAAATAAAAAAACAGAAGAAACTTATCACTATGTCAAAAAAGGAGAAAATCTTTTTAGGATTTCAAAATACTATTATGACCTTGAAACAACTCCAGAGATACACAAGGGTATTGACAGGATTAAAAAAGCCAACAATATGTCATCTCAAGAGCTATCAATAGGACAGAAGATTTTAATTCCTGGAACCAATAAAAAACAACCCCCTTATGCATTAACGCCTCCGATTTCAACGATATCCGAACCGGTGAACAAAAAGCCTACACCGCTTGCTCCTACACCACTTCCTTCTAAAGATTCTAGCCAGTCTGATGAACCACTATTACAGGAACAGCCTACTCCTATAATAAAAGACAAGGTTTTTCAGTGGCCAGTAAAAGGCAGAATAATATGTACCTTCGGTGAATTAGGCAACGAAGGTATAGATATAGTAGTTGAACAGGGCAACGATGTTCTAGCTGCGGATAGTGGGAAAGTTGTTTTTACTGGTACAACGGCTAAACACCAGGAAACTATTATCATAGAACACCAGAATAACATATACACAATCTACGGGCATGACATAGAAATACTAACAAAACAGGGCTCTAATATCAACAAGGGAGATGTGATAGCCAGAATGAAACAAGGCACACATAGAATAAGATACCTTCATTTTGAAATGAGAATAGGTTCTGTTTCAGTAAATCCCCTGTTTTACTTACCACAAAAGGAATCAAATGGAAGATAGCAAGACAATAGAAATTCAACAAAAGGAACTTGCGCCGTATGCGGTAAAATCCTCTGAAACTCTTGGAAGGAAATACTTAGAACAAGAGCATCCTTTAAGAACACCGTTTCAAAGAGACAGGGATAGGATTATACATTCAACAGCATTCCGCAGGCTGGAGTATAAAACTCAGGTTTTTATATATCACGAAGGGGATTATTATAGAAACAGACTTACCCATACACTTGAAGTCCAGCAGATTGCCAGAACAATTGCCCGCGTCTTGAGGCTGAATGAAGATCTTGTAGAAGCTATTGCACTTGCCCACGACCTGGGACATACTCCATTTGGGCACAGAGGGGAAGCTGTTCTAAATAACCTTATGCGCAAGCATGGCTACAACCGGGGTTTTGAACATAATAGACAGGGATTGAGAATAGTCGATAAATTAGAAAAAAAGTACCCTCACTTTCCTGGATTAAACCTTTCGTTTGAAACAAGGGAAGGTATCATAAAACATAATACCACCTATGACCTGCCAGCAGAAGAAAAAGACTATGAAGAATTTATTAAAAATCCCTCGCCTTCTCTCGAATCTCAGGTAGTAGACTTTGCAGACGAAATAGCATACACATGTCATGACTTAGATGACGGATTGAAATCAGGCATCATCACTTTTAATGACCTGAAGACCATTCAACTGTGGAAAGATATAGAATCCTCTTCTTATGTGGAAAATGTTAGCCATGATCTGAAAAGAATTGTAATAATACGTAATCTTATCAACTTTCTTGTTGAAGACATGGTAACCCAAAGCCTATCAAACATAAAAAAGGCAGCCGTTTGTTCTGTTGATGAAGTAAGAAAGCAGTCTCCCATCCTTTCTCACTCACCGGAATTGAAAGAAAAACATACTCAGATGAGTAATTTTCTTCAAGAACATATGTATGCCAATTACAGAATCATAAGAATGGCTCAAAAAGCCGCAAGAGTAATAGAAGACCTGTTTGATTCTTATATAAAAGAACCTAAACAGCTTCCTCCACACACGCAGGAAAAGATAACAAAAGAGCCTATAGAGATTATCGTCTGTGACTATATAGCAGGTATGACAGACAGATTTGCTTTATTAGAATACCGTAAACTATTTGACCCTAATTTCACAGTTTAGGCAATACGCCAATGGAAGAAAAAAAATTCTGGATATGTGCCAACCTGGCAGGTTTAGGTTCAGCAAGAGTTAAGAAACTCCTTGGTGCATACGGTTCCATAGATAAAATTTTCCAGATTGGATTGAGTGAACTTCAGAAAGCAGGTGTTCCACAAAATACAGCGAGAAAAATTGAACAATGGCAACGGTTGCCGTGGAAAGAAGAAATTGAATTATGCAGAAAAGAGGATGTTCGTATCATAACTATGGAAGATACAGAATACCCTGTTTTGCTCAAAGAAATATATGATCCTCCTTATATGCTTTATGTAAAAGGCAATATTCCCAGGACAGATAAGATGTTAGCAGTTGTAGGAACGCGCAACCCTTCGTTATATGGTATTAGAATGGCAGAAAAATTAGCCATGGAACTTGCATATTATGGTTTTGTTATTGTAAGCGGTTTGGCAAGAGGCATTGATACTGCTGCTCACAGGGGTGCTCTTAAGGCAAAAGGCCCAACAGTGGGTGTACTGGGTTCAGGATTTAATAATTTTTATCCACTCGAAAACCTCAAGATTTCAGAGGATATAAAAAAGATAGGAGCTGTTATAACAGAATTTAATTTTTCTGCAAGACCCGAATCTGTTCACTTTCCGATAAGAAACAGGATTGTATCAGGTATGTCAAAAGGCGTCCTTGTGATTGAAGCTGGCCAGAAAAGCGGTGCACTTATAACTGCAAGCTGGGCAGCAGAACAGGGTAGAGAAGTTTTTGCTCTCCCGGGTCAGGTGGACAATGTTTTTTCCAAGGGTGTCAACCGTCTTTTGAAGGAAGGAGCAATGCTGGTAGAGAATATTCAAGATATACTGGATGCTTTTAATCTTGAAATGAAAAAGATACCCTGTATGACAGAGCAAAAAGAAGTAGTTCTTTCCGAAAATGAAAGGAAAATAATGGAAATAACATCTCAAAAAAATATTCATGTTGAAGAAATTATTGCACTGACGGGGTTATCGCCTACGGAAATTTCCAATAGTCTTTTCAGTCTCGTAATGAAAGGGCTACTTGTTGAATTACCAGGCAAGATATATGTAAAAAAATAGTTGATTTTTTACCCTTTTAGGTATATTATGGAATTATAACCGGTAGAAAAATCTCTTACATGGAGGAGAATATGGAATATCAACAAATGGCTATGATGTCTTATACGTTAGCGCTTGGAAAATGGGGACAAAGCAATGATATTGTTAAACTTTGCCAGCTGACAAGAAAATTTGGGTTGGAAGCTATTGATTGGGTTACAACATATGGTGTTCCTCCTGAAAAAGTAAAAAAAATCTGTGACGACTTCGGTCTAAAGACAATATGCTACACCTTTTTTGTAGACATAAACTTTCCTGAAAAAAAAGATAGACAGCCAGGCATTGACAAAATAAAAGAAGGTATTGAAACAGCATTGGTACTCGGTACAGATAAAATAATGTTGCCTCTAACAGGTAAAGATGGTCTAACCAGACAGGAAAGCAGGAAAAATTGTATAGAAGGACTGAAAGAAGCTGTTTTAATAGCCGAAAAGTCTGGTATTACAGTTACTGTGGAACATTTCCCAATGAAGTCAGCGCCTTTCATTGTTTCTGCAGATGTAAATGAGGCAATAAAAGAAGTACCCCAATTAAGAGTAACCTATGATTCAGGAAATGTTTTGACAGGTGGAGAAAATCCTGTTGATGGTTATCTCAACTCTAAAGACTATGTAGTTCACGTTCATTTTAAGGACTTTATATATGATGATGCGGTAGAATCAAACTTTCAGGGAGCAGACGGTAGATACTATAAACCGGCTCTTATCGGAGAAGGACTGCTTGACTATCCTGCAATTATCAAAGCTATGGTAGACAATAATTACAAGGGATACATAAACTTTGAATATGAAGGTAAAACTTATACTCCCGAAGACGCAATGGAGAAGGGACTGAAATACCTTAAACATCTTTTTGAGACAATAAAATAATGCGAAGGGCAGTATTATAACGGTTCGGATTTAAGGATAGAGCAAGAAGGTGACGACGCTATATCTTTGAAGACGAATTGATATAAGTAGTATCAGATAGGCAATAGAGCGTAAAAATCCTTTTTGGACAGAACCTAAAATAAACATAGGAGGAACAAATATGGCGATCACTAAAAAGAGTAAGCTTGCAATTTTTGGTGGAGAAAAAACAATACCGGACGGTTTTATAAAACCGTGGCCGCCCATAGGAGACATTGACAGAAAATATATCTTGAAAGCACTTGAAGGGCCAAACTATACATACGGTCCCAATTGCACCTCTTTTGAAAAAGAATTTGCTGAATGGAATGGAAACAGGTATGCCATTCTTACAAACAGCGGGACCGCGGCGCTTCACATGGCAGTTGCCGCGTGTGGATGTGGAACAGGTGATGAGGTTATAGTACCTGCCTATTCGTGGTCATCAAGTACCACATGCATCCTTCATCATAATGCAATTCCGGTTTTTGTAGATATAGACTATAAGACGATGAACATTGATACAGACAAAATAGAGGCTGCTATAACACCTAAGACAAAAGCCATTCTTGTCGTTCACCTGCATGGTCTGGCTGTAAACATGGAAAAGGTTTGCAAAATAGCCAGGAAGTATAAACTCAAAGTAATAGAAGATGCCTGCCAGTCTCATGGGGCAGAATTTAAAAACAAGAAAGTAGGACTTTGGGGAGATTGCGCTGCTTTTAGTTTGAATCACAATAAATGCCTGACTTCTGGTGAGGGAGGATTTTTTGTAACAAATAACGAGGAAATGCTTAATACTGCAAAGATGCTGTGGTCTTTCGGAGAAACACGCAAACCCAATGAAAGTAGGGATTACCATGCGTATGCACTCGGCTGGATGTACCGCAGCAGTGAACTTGTAGCAGCATTCGGCAGGGCACAGCTTACAAAACTTGATAGATATCTGAAAATACAAGAAGAAAATGCACTGGAACTGATTGACGGGGTTAAAGATATTTCAGGGCTGATAACTCCATTTGTGCCTAAGGGACACAAACATATCTGGTACAACCTTACAATGCAAATAGACGCCAGGAAACTCGGATACGAAGGTAAAGACGTTGCAATAAGAGATGCTATTCTGAAAGCTTTACAGGCAGAAGGAACGCAGTGTGGTATCTGGCAGAGATACATACTGCCTGCAATGACTGTATTTCAGGCAAAGAATGCCTATGGAAAAGGCTGCCCATGGAGCTGTCCCAATGCAAGAAAAGTGGTTTACAATCCGCAGGCATATCCTGAAGCTCAAAAACACTGTGATACACACTTTGGTATGACTATGCCATTAAGAGCGCCTAATACGAGAAGAACAGCAAAACTGCTGGCTCGTGCATTTATAAAGGTTTTTGACAATTTAAGTGCCCTTAAAATATAAAAGGTGACTCTATACAAAGGGGAATAGGTGCGAAAAAAAAAGATGCTGAACCACCCGAGGCAATGACTTATAGATACTTCTTAAACCATTGAAAGAGTGAGAAAAACACTACTTAAAGCATAGCCAAATTTGACAGAACCCCCAGCAACAACAGGAGATGAAAAATGAAAATATTAAATATTATCGTCAGCGCAATATATATAATTGCAGGAGTGGTTCTTGCATTTTTCTTCCTGTTGATATGGGCGACAAACAGCAATAATTTATTATTAGTAACAGAATACATTGAAAAAAACATATGTACTTTTGGGACCATAGGAGCAGGAATGGTTCTGATAGGAATTATATGGTTAGTAAACTGGTTTGACCATATCTATAGAACCAAGGTAGTATCTTTTGATAACCCTGACGGCAAGATTAAAATTTCACTCAGGGCTATAGAAAATTATATTAATTCAATGCTGATAAAACAGATTAAGGATATTCATTCCATAAAGGTAAAAACCGCCATTTCTACAAAAGGACTGAACACAAAAATAGATCTCAAACTTTTTTCTCATTACAATATCCCGGAACTTTGTACTCACATACAAGAGGTTACTAAAAGTTATCTTCAGGATGCAGTAGGTATAGAAAGGATAGGGAATATTGAAATCTTTATTTCAAGAATCAAAAACAACAGTACGCGGGAAGAACCAGATGAAACTATAAATGAGGGAAAAACCTTAAACCAGGAAGAGAAAGAACCAGAAGATAAAGAGGAGCCATAATTATTCTCTATCTTTTTTATCTCCAGATGTATAAAATAATATTTTCCTTCTTGCAAAGAAACTCAGATGTATTCTATCAAAAATGGAAAAAATTTTCAGGCTCATAGATGCAAACTTCAACAGAGCAAGAGAAGGACTCAGAGTTATAGAAGACGCAGTGAGGTTTTATTATGAATTGGACGAATTTTTTATACAAGAGATTAAGTCTTTGCGGCATCGTTTTTCTCAGGCAACCGCAAAACATTTCACGTTTTTGAAACTGAAAACCTATAGGGATACTGTACGCGATAAGGGTAAAAACCTTGATATTAGAAATATACAGGATGTGCGAGCAACAGTGGAAAAGAATTTCATGAGGGTAGGAGAAGCCTTGAGAGTTATTGAAGAGTATTCTAAAATCATTGCGCCTGCGGCTTCCCATATGTTCCACGACTTCAGATTCAATCTCTATGACATAGAAAAAAAACTCTGTATGAAGATATATGAAAAAAAGCCACCTGTGCCATTTATATACGTAATATACAAACTAACAGAGGGTGAAAAAGATGTTGAGGTTTCTGTGGGAAAGGTATTAGAAGGAAAACCTGATTTTTTTGAAATATGCTATTATGGAAAACATCAGAGCGAATTTCTTAAAAGGGCACTTGGCATTAAAAGATTGCTTCCTGCAGATATCCTGTATATTGTAAAAAGTAGGGCAGATATATGCGCTTTATGCAATGCAGATGGGCTGGCTCTTGAAATACACGATATTCCTGTAACGGAGGCAAAAAAACTTCTGCCCGGAAAAATTATGGTTCTTTATACAAAAAAAATAAAAGATATTACGTTGTTGTCAAAAAAAGGTTTTGATTATATTCTTTTTCAGCCATTAAAACAACCGTTGAAAAGCATTTTATTGACAGATTTGTTGAAAAAGGTTAATATACCTCTTGCGTTAATGAACAATATAGATGTCAAAGAAGCAGTAAATTACATAAAACAAGGGGTGGATGGAATAGTCTTATGTGCAGAAAAAGAAACATCCCCGTATATCGGTAGTATCATAAAAGATATTAAAACAGGAATAAAAACATGGGAAATAAACCGGATAATGAACAAAACCAGCCTCCTTTAAGAAACAACCTTATGAAAGGTTTGATATTCTGGATACTGGCAGGTATTTTGTTGATAGGACTGGCAAAACTTTCAGAATTTGAAGGGAAACGAAAAGACCTTATATACAGTCAGCTATTAAAAGAAATTAGAGATGGTAATATAGAAAAACCTTTAGTCATAAAAGATAAGAACATCTATGGTATCCTGAAAGATGGGACAAGATTTTCCACTTATAGCCCTGATGACCCGGAGTTGTACAACATCTTGAGACAATACAATGTGGATTTCAAGGTGGAACCTTCTTCTAATATATGGGTAAATATTCTTGTATCAACAATCCCCGTACTGCTCATATTCCTGCTCATATGGTTTCTGGTCTACCGACAGGTATCTTCTGAGGGAAGCAAGGTTATGTCTTTTACGAAAAGCAGGCCAATAATGCCTGACCCGAAGAATCGTATAACTTTTAATGATGTGGCCGGGTGCAAAGAAGCCAAAGAAGAACTATATGAGATTATAGAGTTTCTCAAGAATCCAAAAAAATTCCAGAAATTAGGAGGTAAGATACCTAGAGGAGTATTGCTTATAGGGCCTCCGGGAACCGGAAAAACCCTTCTTGCAAAAGCAGTAGCTGGGGAAGCAAAGGTGCCTTTTTTAAGCATGAGTGGTTCTGATTTCGTGGAAATGTTTGTTGGTGTGGGAGCAAGTAGGGTAAGAGACCTTTTCAAACAGGCGCTTAAACTCAGTCCATGTATTGTTTTTATAGACGAGCTTGATGCTGTTGGAAGACAAAGATTTGCAGGACTTGGAGGCGGACATGATGAACGAGAACAAACACTTAATCAGCTTCTTGTTCAGATGGATGGGTTTCCAACTGAATCCGGAGTTATTGTGATGGCTGCGACAAATAGGCCTGATGTACTTGACCCCGCACTTGTAAGACCAGGAAGATTTGATAGAACTATAGTTGTATCTTTACCTGATATAAAAGCACGAGAAGAAATTATTGCTGTTCATGTAAGAAACAAACCTCTTGATGAATCTGTAGATATAAAGGTTCTTGCCAGAACATCAGCGGGAATGTCAGGTGCCAACCTGGAAAATCTAGTTAATGAAGCTGCTCTGATTGCGGCGAGAAAAGGCAAAGATAAAATCTATATGGATGATTTTGAAGAAGCAAAAGACAAGGTTATGATGGGAGTGGAAAGGAGAAGTCTTGTGATAAGCAATGAAGAAAAGCAAATTATTGCATACCATGAAGCAGGGCATACCCTTACACAAAAATTGCTCCCTGATGTTTACCCAGTACATAAGGTCACCATTATCCCCAGAGGCCAGGCTCTTGGCACAACGCACATATCTCCTGAAAAAGACAGGTTTATTGAAAGTGAGACGTATTATAAAAACACCTTATGTACTCTTTTATCTGGACGTAGTGCGGAAAAACTCATTTTTGGCAAAATCTTTACTGGAGCAGAAAACGACCTCAAGGTTGCAACAGAAATAGCAAGAAAAATGGTCTGTGAGTGGGGAATGAGCAAAAACCTGGGGCCTGTCAGTTATAGCCACAGCGAAGCAGTATTTCTTGGAAGAGATCTGACACAGCAGAAAAATTATAGTGAAGAAACATCCAGAGAAATAGATAAGGAAATAAGAACGATTTTAGACGAAGCAGAAAACAAATCTATGGAAATACTGAAAAATAACAGGGAAAAACTTGAATTGCTTGCAGATATGTTATTGAAAAAAGAAACACTTAATTCTAAAGAGATAGATGAAATACTTGAAATATCGGTGCCCAAAGGAGTTGACAATGGACCAGCATAAAATACAGGCAGCAGTTCGGGAAATAATTAAAGCCATTGGAGAAAACCCGGAAAGGAAAGGGTTAAAAGAAACACCAAAACGGGTTGCGAAGATGTACTATGAGTTGTTTAAAGGATTAGAAGAATCCCCTGAAAAAATTTTAGGTAAGGTATTTTATGAAGATTTTAACGAACTTGTACTGGTAAAAGAAATACCTTTCTTTTCTATGTGTGAACACCATATGCTACCTTTTTATGGGAAGGCCCATATTGCATATCTGCCAGACAACAAAAAAGTTGTAGGTATAAGCAAAATCGTGCGGTTGGTAGAGGTTTTTTCCAGAAGACTTCAATTACAAGAAAGAATAACAAACCAGGTTGCTGATACTATAATGAAGGTTCTTACCCCTCAGGGTACGATGGTTGTTATTGAAGCTGAACATATGTGCATGGAAATGCGTGGAGTTCAGAGGCCTGGAACAAAAATAGTTACATCAGCTATGAGAGGTATATTTTTGAAGGATTTTAGAACAAGAACTGAGGCTATAAATCTTATACTTCCTTCCCGATAAAGTATAAAAGATATGGAACTATTTGCCAGCAATAAAATAAACAATCCTGCCGCTCAGCGGAAAAAGCCACTCAAAACCTCCGAACAGAAGAACGGCAAGAACTATTATTAACCCATACTTTTCTATCTGTTCATAATGATAACGTAGATTACGGGGAAGAAAAACGCTCAGGACCCTTGAACCGTCAAGAGGAGGAATGGGCACAAGATTAAAAAATGCAAGAATAAAATTAATTCTGCTGGCAAATAACATGATATCTTTTACCAATCCGTATGCTATGAACCTTGTCAGAAAAGCAAATACTGTTCCCAGTACCATATTGCTGACAGGGCCTGCCAGTCCTACCTCAAGTAAACCTCTATCATAATTCTTGAAATTAAACGGGTTTATAGGAACAGGTTTAGCCATACCTATAACAATAGGCGATTTTATGAGAATTAGTATAATAGGTAATAACAATGTGCCTATGGGGTCAATATGAGGAATGGGATTAAATGTGAGTCTTCCCATCATTCTGGCGGTATCATCGCCATTAAGGTATGCAGCATACCCGTGAGAGAATTCATGGACTATAATGGAAAAAAAAACAATAAAAAGCAAGATAATAGTTGTTATTCCCGACATTATTATTACTTCTCCCTTTCTAAATGGATACCTTCACCTTTCAAGATTAAAACCTTCAAAAAAAACATATAAAAGCCAATTGCTATTATTATAGCAGAAAAAAGTAACAGAGGCAAAGGAAAGTAGTTTTTGAAAACTACCCTGTATCCGTAGAGCAGAAGGCCCATAGTAGCCGATAAAACAAAGATATTCAGTACAAACCGCATGAGCTGTTTGAATTGAATTTTGAGATGTTTTTTATGGAAAAGATATGCAAGAAGCAGAAAATTCACTGTTCCGACTAATGAGGTAGAAAGAGCTATTCCGTTGTGGCTCAAAAACTTCATAAATATGAAATTTAGAACAAAATTTGCTAATATACTTATCAGTCCTACCTTTACCGGTGTAAATGTATCTCTACAAGAATAGAAAGCCCGCGTTAAAACCGCCATGCCACCATATCCTGCAAGTCCAATTGAATAAAAAGCAAGGGGACCTGCGACAATCTGGACAGAATTCTTGGTGAACATCCCTCTAGAAAACAGAAAAGTTATTATTTCTGTCCTCATAATAATTATTCCGAAGGTAAAAGGAAGCATTAGAAGCATAAGAAGTTTAAGAGAAAACATAAGGTTATTCTTAAACTCGTTATAGTTTTTTGAAGAAATGTTTTCAGATAACCAGGGGAGAATTGCAGTGGATATGGATATGGCGAAAATTCCAAGGGGCAACTGATAAATTCTTGTACTATACCACAGTCCTGAAACAGCTCCTTCGTAAAGGGTATTAGCCATAGAGTAATCAACAAGTAGGTTTATAGGTCCCACTGCCATACCGATAATAACCGGAGCCAGAAGTTTTCCTATCTTTTTTATTGCAGGATGTCTCATGTTGAAGTTAAGTCTAACCTTATAACCTTTTGTAAGGACGGGTATAAGAGTGAAGCAAAATTGTCCCGCGCCTCCTATTATAACCCCTACACAAAGGCCGAATATTTTTTCTTCCAGGCTACTACCTAAAAATGGGACAACAAAGAAAAGAGCTGATATCCATACAATATCCAGAATTACAGGGGAAATTGAAGGAATGAAAAACGATTTATAGACATTAAGCACACCCATATTCAGAGCTGTAAGAGAAATGAATATGAGATATGGGAACGTAAACTTTAATAGGTTCCATACCCAGAACCATTTTGATGTTTCAGCAATAATGTTAACCATCAGAAGACTGAGCAGAAATGCTATAATAGAGAGACTGAATGTAATTAACAGAGAAGCCGTAAAACACACGTGGAATACATCAAGACTTTTCTTGTGGTCATTTGATGATATATATTCACTAAACACGGGTATGAATGCAGCGTTTAAGGCTCCTTCAGCGAGAAGTCCTCTGAAAAAATTTGGTATCATAAAAGCTATAAGGAATGCATCATAGATACCGGTGGTTCCAAAGAATCCGGCAGTGACAATCTCTCTGGCAAGGCCGAATAAACGGGCAATTAAAGTTCCCATAGAAACAACAGATATTGCCCTGAATATTTTTTTAGAACTCATTTTCTGGTTCTCAGAAGAGGGAAGAAAATAACTTCTCGGATGGAAGGGGCATCAGTCAACAACATGACAAGCCTATCAATACCTATTCCTAGACCTCCTGCTGGGGGCATCCCGTGTTCAAGTGCCTCTATATACTCTTCGTCTACAACCTTGTGGGTATCTATACCATCAACAATGCTTTTTTTAAATCTCTCGTGTTGTTCAACAGGGTCGTTCAGCTCAGAATAGGCATTTGCAATTTCTATTCCACCTATAACCAGCTCAAATCTTTCAGTCATATCAGGATTGTTGGCATATGATTTGGCAAGAGGAGAGATTTCCTTAGGATATTCGTAAATGAAAGTAGGGTTTATAAGTTGTGACTGGACCTTTTTTTTGAATATGGCGTCAAGCATCTCAAAAAGGTTATCATTTTTCATCTCTGTTTCTATGGCGTACTGGTCAATCTTATGTTTCACTTCTGCAACATTTTTCCAGTCTTTAATTCCTGCCATTTTGAAAGATTCTGCCCAGGTAATTTTTTGCCACGGAGGTGTAAGGTCTACGGATTTACCATGAGAATTAAATACAAGAGACCCGTTAATTTCTTTGCCGATACCTGTTATGATGGATTCAGTAATCTCCATCATCTGAGAAAAATCACCGTATGCAGAGTAAAGCTCAAGCATGGTAAACTCAGGATTGTGAAGTGGGGAAATACCTTCGTTCCTGAATGATCGGTTAATCTCATAAATCTTTTCAAAACCGCCTACAATAAGTCTTTTAAGATAAAGTTCCGGTGCTATTCTCATATAGAGGTCCATATCAAGGGCATTATGGTGTGTCACAAAGGGTTTTGCTTCTGCACCACCCGGTATAGGATGCATCATTGGTGTTTCAACCTCAATAAAACCTTTCTCCCCCAAGAATTTTCTTATAAACTGCAATATCTGTGCCCGTTTGTGAAAAACATCTTTTACCTCCTGGTTCATTATAAGGTCAAGGTATCTTTTTCTGAAACGTATTTCTACATCCTTTAATCCGTGCCATTTTTCAGGAAGCGGCAGAAGAGATTTAGAAAGTATGATAATTTTTTTTACTAAAAGGGTAATTTCTCCTGTCTTTGTTCTAAAAACATCACCTTCTACTCCAATGATATCTCCAATATCCAGTTTTTCAAAAATGAAATTTTCTTTTTCTGATAAAAAGTCCTTTTTGAAATACACCTGCAGTTTTCCCGTGAAATCCTTAATGTCAAAAAATGAGGATTTACCATGTTTTCTGATAGCCATAATCCTGCCAGCTGTTTTAACAGATACATCGCCTTCTTTGATATTCACTATGTCTGTTTTTTCAAACCTCCTACCGTAAACATCAACATTTTGCTTCCGCAACTGTTCAAGTTTCTCCAATCGTTGTTGTTTTATCTCATCACTCATTTTCTTCCTCTGTTTGTTTTTTCTTAATTCTCACAAGCCTTACTTTTTTATGGTCAGCCTCATGAACTATAAATTCATGTGAGCCGTACACAAACCCTTCTCCTTTTACTGGAAACTTGCCGAAATGTTTTAACACAAAACCTGCTATTGTTTCAAATTCTCCTTCAGGTATGTTAAGCCCTATTTCTTCATTTGCTTTTTCAATGTCCATGCCTCCATATACAATAAAGCTACCATCAGCAAGATGTGTCAGTTCTTTCCTTTCTTTGGTATATTCGTCGGATATCTCTCCTACGATTTCCTCAACAAGGTCTTCCATAGTTATCAACCCAGCGGTCCCTCCATATTCATCAACAACAATAGCCATCTGCATTTTTTTCCCTTGAAGTTCCTTCATAAGGTCGCTTACCTTCTTGGTTTCAGGTATAAAATACGTTTCCCTCATAAAATCTTCAGCA
>CAZYYF010000001.1:2036-32430 GCA_964650875.1 uncultured bacterium | reverse complement strand
AGTTCGCCTCCAAAGGTCTCCAGCAAATGTAAGTACGTTGGCTTTATCTACTACGGTGAGTTTTCTTTGCCTGTTTCTTTTTCTTGAATACTCAAAGGCATACTTAATGCACCTTTCAACCCCTTTTCTTGTGTTTACATCAAGCTGTGTGGCTATCTCGTCTGTTGTGCCCTTTTTTACACTACCTCCTATCCCACTGTATGCTCCTTCAGTGTTTTCCCTCACAACCACATAGTCTATATCTTCTGGACCTTTATCTTTCAGGGGATGCCAGACTCCGGGATAAAGTTTTACAGGTCTCAGATTTATGTACTGATCCAATTCAAACCTTATTTTCAACAGAATGCCTTTTTCCAGTATACCAGGAGCAACATCTGGATGTCCTACTGCACCAAGATATATAGCATCAAATTTTTGAAATTCCGATATCGCTGAATCGGGAAGAGTTTCTCCTGTTTTCAGATATCTTTCTCCTCCGAAATCATACTCCTTTGTTTCCAGTCCAAAGCCGTATCTTTCTCCAACTGCCCTGATAACCTTCATTCCTTCTGCTATTATTTCTCTGCCAATACCATCTCCGGGTATTACAGCTATCTTATAACTTTTTTTTGTGCTACCCATTTCATCAGTCCTCCGTTTTTTATAATTTCCTGTAAAAATTCAGGATATTTTGCAAATATATATTTTTGGTTTCCTGTAACATTGTTTATGATTCCGTTTTCAAAATCAATTTCAAGTTCATCTCCTTGCCTGATTTCGTCGGTATTTTTCAGTTCAATTACAGGCAGACCTATATTTATGGCATTCCTTAAAAATATGCGCGCAAAACTTTTTGCTATAACAGCAGAAATACCACATTCCTTTATAGATATAGGTGCATGTTCTCTACTTGAACCACAGCCAAAATTTTCGCCTGCCACTATAATATCCCCTTTACGAACTTTTTTTGAGAAGTCTGCGTCAAAGGTTTCCATGCAATGAGAAGAAAGCTCTTTTTTGTCAGTGGTATCAAGATATTTTGCAGCGATAATATCATCTGTATTAATATGGTCACCAAACTTCCATACTTTCCCTCTTACTTCCATTTTATATCCTCCACATCCGGTTGTTTATGCCAAAACGGGTTACAATGAGATTTAGTAAATATCCAGTAGTTTTTGTTCTCCTTCTCTCTATCATAATCAGTCATGCAAGAGGAAAGGGCAATATACGGGTTAACCGAGAAATTAGTCAGATTTTTTATTGTGGATGTCTATAGTTATCCTTTTTATTTAATTTCTTCCGGGTGACATATCTTGCCTTTTATGGCAGAAGCTGCTGCGACCTCTGGTCCTGAAAGGTAAACATAGCTTTCAATATGTCCCATTCTCCCTATAAAATTTCTGTTTGTAGTAGCAATGGCAACTTCATCTTTACCGAGAACTCCCATATGTCCACCAAGACATGGTCCGCATGTCGGAGGACTTATTACGCAACCAGCAGAGATAAAAATGTCTATCAGTCCTTCTTTTATTGCCTGTTTATAAATCATAGGGGTTGCTGGTATTATAATACAGCGAATATTGCTGTTTATAGTCTCTCCATTTAATATGGCTGCAGCTTTTCTCAAGTCACTTATTCTACCGTTAGTACATGAACCTATAACTACCTGGTCAATCTTCACCTCTGAATACATCCTTACATCTTTTGTATTACTTGGGAGATGAGGAGCAGCAACCTGGGGTTCTATTCTGGAAACGTCTATATCTATTACCTTCTCATAGTCTGCTTTGGTATAATCTGTCGTAAAACAGATTTGAGCATCAGGACAGATATGTGTTATGAAATTTTCTGTAATATCGTCAGGGGGTATTATCCCGTTTTTTGCCCCTGCTTCTATGGCCATGTTGCATATTGTAAATCTGTCATCCATAGGTAGGTTGTTTATTATTTCACCTGTAAATTCCATTGATTTATAAGATGCTCCATTTACTCCTATCTTACCTATGGTATATAAAATGAGGTCTTTTCCTCCTACATATCTGTTTCTTTTGCCGTAGTAGTTGAATTTTATTGAGGATGGAACCTTAAGCCATACCCTACCAGTAATCATGGCAGAGGCAATGTCGGTGCTTCCCATGCCAGTGGAAAAGGCCCCTACAGCCCCATATGTACATGTGTGGCTATCTGCTCCGATAATTAAATCATACGGCATGGTTAATCCTTCTTCTGGCAGAAGAGCATGTTCAATTCCCACCCTGCCAATCTCATAAAATCTCACTCCGTATATTCTTGCAAATTCCCTGAGTGTTTTCACCGTCTCAGCGCTTCTAATATCTTTACAAGGGGTAAAATGATCAGGTACAAGTACTATCTTGC
Organism: uncultured bacterium; assembly: GCA_964650875.1. Taxonomy (GTDB): domain Bacteria; phylum Ratteibacteria; class UBA8468; order B48-G9; family JAFGKM01; genus JALNXB01. The sequence goes on along the minus strand of CAZYYF010000001.1, from coordinate 30,072 downwards.
TGGCATCAAATACCTTTTTGACTCCTGATTTAAGAAATTCTTCAATGGCAAACGGGGCCGTAATATCATTAGCCAGTATCCTGTCAACACTGCTTTCAACAAATTCTCCAGGCTCAACAAATTCTTTTCCCGCGTGTACAGATATAATTTTCTCACTTATAGTCATTTTCTTCTCCATAAATTCCTATGTGCCTTCATATTTTGCTTTAGTGATGTTTTTCCTTACAATGTAACGGTTGATGGCGTTAATATAGGCTTTTGCACTGGCTTCAATGATATCTGTGCTGTATCCTTTATCGGCTACCCTGATAGAATCTATCTCTATAGCAACTATTACTTCACCCTGTGCGTCTTTGCCTCCTGTTATTGCATTTATCTTGTACTCTTTAAGCACAGGCGTTATGCCTGTTATTCTATCTATAGCTTTGTAGATAGCATCTACCGGGCCATCTCCCCTTGAAGCGTCTTCATAGACTTCATCTCCCTTTTTGATTCTTACGGTTGCACTTGGTATTGTAGAAGAACCTGAAAGTATATGGAAATAGTCAAGTATGTAAGTCGGTTCCTGGGTTTTAACGTCTTCTTCCTCTATTAATACTATCAGGTCTATGTCTGTTATCTCTTTCTTTTTATCGGCAAGTTTTTTGAATTTATCAAAAACCACGTCCAGTTTTGATTCTTCAAGGTTAAATCCGAGAGACTCTATCCTTGCTTTTAACGCGTGCCTTCCTGAATGTTTACCGAGCACCAGTTCACTTGCAGGTATTCCTATTGTTTCTGAATTTATAATTTCATATGTTTCTCTGTGTTTTAGAATTCCATCCTGGTGTATTCCCGATTCGTGTCTGAAGGCATTTTCCCCTATAATTGCCTTATTGGGTTGTATAGGAATGCCTGTTAGTGAAGAAACCATCCTGCTTGTTCTGAAAATCTCTTTTGTGTTTATACCTGTTTCCATATTGTAAAAGGCTTTTTTGACTATAAGATTCATAACTATTTCTTCAAGGGCAGCACTTCCTGCTCGCTCTCCTATACCGTTTATTGTACACTCTACCTGTCTTGCTCCACTGGTTATCGCTGCAAGGGAATTTGCCACCGCCAATCCAAGGTCATTATGGCAATGGACGCTTATAACAACGTCTGCTGGCAGATTTTCTCGCAGAAATTTTATCAAGGAAGCATATTCAAAAGGTGCTGCATATCCTACAGTATCAGGGATATTTACCGTTTTTACTCCTTCCGCCACCACTGCTTTTACAACATCAAGAAGAAAATCAGGTTCTGTCCGTGAAGCATCTTCTGGTGAAAACTCTATATCGTCTATATATTTTCTGGCAAAACGGACTTTTTCAACAGCAATTTTTATTATCTCATCTTTGGCTTTTTTCAGCTTGTACTGTCGGTGTATCTCAGAAGTAGCAAGAAATATGTGGAGCCTTGGCTTGGCAGTTTTTTCAAGAGATTTAAGAGCCACTTCAATATCTTTGTCTATACATCTTGCCAGTGCACAGATAATGGGTGTTTTTATTTTCTGTCCTATAAGATTTACGGCTTTTGCATCATCTTCTGAAGCAATGGGAAAACCTGCTTCTATTACATCAACCCCAAGTCTTTCAAGCTGTTCGGCTATCTTTATCTTTTCTTCACTTGTAAGACTTGCCCCAGGCGACTGTTCACCATCTCTTAAGGTTGTATCAAAAATTATTACTCTTTCCATTTTACCTCTCCCTATTTTTTCACTTAAAAAAGCCTCTCTTACTTTCTTACCTCTTGTCTGTCAGATTTTACCTTTTCTTGTTGGTTCCTTGTTCAAGATAATGTTATTGTTTTCTATCCCTACCGTAAAGGAAGAGAAGAAATAAATAAGAACTTTTTATGCCAAACTCTAAAGAATTTCTTGATAGACCTGCAAGGTTTTTTGCACCATCATCTCTACTGTGAAATTGTCAAGAGCGTTTTTATAAGCAGTTTGAACAATTTCTTTTGTTGTTGTAGGATGTTGAATAATATATTTAATCTTTTCCACTATCTGATGGGGATTTCTCGGTTCAACAAGAAATCCAGTTTTACCATCTTCAATAAGCTCAGGAATTGCCCCTATATTGGTTCCTATAACTGGTGTCATTGACATCTGGGCCTCCACAACTGTTCTTCCAAAACCCTCAGGCTCAAAAGAAGGAACAACAAGAATATCAATATTTTTTAGGGCCTCTTTACCATCTATATTAGCGATCTTTATTCTTTCTGTCAACCTGTTGTTTGATATCCACTTCTCAAGTTTTTTCCTATAAGAGGCGCTTCCACTTCCCACGATAAGTGCATTTATAGAGGTATTATCTTTCAAGAGTTTCATAGCCTGCAAAAAATAGTAATGGCCCTTGTATAAACTGAAACGGGCTATCATACCTATACAAATGACATTTTTATGTTTTTTTTTAAGACCACAGAATTCAGTAGATATACCATTGTAAACAACCCGGATTTTTTCTTCAGAAACCTTGAGATATTCTATAGCATGTTTTTTTAATGCCTTGCTTACTACTATTACAAGATCCCCTTTCCCCTCAGACATACTATAAAATCTGAATCTATTAAAACTATGTATGCTTGTAACCCACGGTCTATTCGGGAAGTTTTTCATAACATGATACATTATCCAGCAGGGAAAACGGCTCTGTACGTGTAGAATATCAGGGTTTTCTTCTACGATTATTTCACTTAACCTGTGGAAGGACTTAAAAAAGGTAGAGATACTCTTCTTTTCCATAGGTACATCATAGAATTTTATGCCTTTTTCTTTTAAAGTACCGATAAACCTTCCATTACCTGAGGCAATAACAACATTATGCCCCATCTCTGCTGCTTTTAGGGAAAAGTCCCTGACTCCTCTTTCTATTCCCCCGAAATCCATTGCAGGTAAAATCCTGAGTATTTTCATCGTTTACAGATCAAACAGAAAAGGTTGTTCTTTTTCATCAAGCAAGAGCATTGCTGATTTTGCAATCTGCTCTGGGGTAACTTTATCCAGACATACATAGTTATTTTTGCATCTCCCGTTTATGTTGCATGGAAAACAGTCTAAGTTGCTATGTACAACAAGATTTTTCGTTCCAAGCGGTCCGTATCTATAGGAATTACCTGGCCCAAAAACTGCGATGATAGGACATTGTACAGAGCATGCAAGGTATATAGAAGTAAGATCTTGTGTAATAAGCAGGTCAGTCTTTTCCAGAAGGGCTGTTAATTCCTTTAATCTTAAAGTACCAGTGAAATCAAAGACGCTGTTATTGTTTACCATAGCAATGATATCTTGAACTATATCTTTATCTCTTGTTGTTCCAGTAAGAATTACCTTTGCATCGTATATTTTTATCAACTCTTTGATAACTCTGGCATACATTACATTGCTGAATCTTTTGCTGGATGATATAAACCCGGGACTTACCACAATTAGGGTATCTGAATTTTTTATGCCAGCAGACTTGAGATACTCTTCAACAGTCTCCCTATTTTTTTTGGAAACAGGAAAGTAAAAATTGGTTTTGCCTTCCGGCATACCGATAAAGGGTTTAAGGAAACTTAACATCCGTTCACTTTCATGTGTGAATATTTTTTCTGAAAACAAGTCCTGCCAGAAAAATGACAGCTTGAATTTTCCTCTTAGAAAAAAAGGAAGGTAAAAACTTCTGAAAGCCACAATCAAATCATACCTTTTCTGACGGGCTTTCTTTATAAGTCCCAGTAGGTTTATTACCTTATTGTAAATCATATGTTGGGAAAAGAGGGAATTTTCAAAAATAAAATCAGATGATTCATGTCCTACAATAATATCCATATCCGCATTAGGGAAGGATTCTTTTATCCTTTTCACTGCTGGGGTTAAAAGAAGGTTGTCCGGCAGGTTGTTACCTCCTATTATAAGAATTTTCTTTACATCAGATTCTTTGATATTTCTTGGGCACATTTTTCCGACTCTCTAAGTTTTCTGTAAACACGGTTGTTCGCAAGAGATATTGTCGCATGCAGAGTGTTGAGTTCTTCTTCGGTAATGTATTCAGCATAACCTTTTTCTACAAGTTTAGCAATAGTAAAATCAAAAATGAGTTTTTTGCGATTTTTCCGCTCTACACCTAATACTACTACAGGTACACCAATACTTGCAGCTTCCGATATCATATTTATACTGTCTTCTGTTACTAAAATAAAGTCGCATAAACTCAATATGCCAGGATAGAAAGATACTTCAGAATAGTCGGGAAACTCTGAATATATCACCGACGGTTGTTTTTTAATGTACTCCTGAAGATACTTCACAACGGATAAAGAAGTCCTTCTAGATGTGGTAAAAATGAAATTGTACTGTTGTTTCTCATTGAAAAGAAAACCAATAAGTTTTTGTATAAAATTGAGGCTTACCGTATAATTCTGGTCATCACCGCCTATTAAAACCCCAAGTGTTCTTTTACTTCCATCTATCCTTAAAACCTTTGAAAGCCTTTCTTTTTCTTGTTTTAAAAAATCATCCGTAAGACAATTTGGCGCTCCAAGTGTCACTATAAGGTTTTTAAGTTTTTTCTTTTTCATCCTCAGGTAATCATGGTAAGGAACAACAAGAAAATCAAAAGATTTTAAGGGTAATAGTGATGGTACCATAATATTTACGGACTTAGCATTTTTTATATTTTTTGCCAGTATAAGATTAACAGGTGCAAGTGTAGCCCCTGCGGATATTACAATATCTATTGTTTTTTCAGGGATTTTCACAGTTCCACCCCAGAAAATTTTCAGAAGCCTTTTACCCAGAGACCATGTTTTTATACTACATATAATAGCAAGAACTTTGCTATATAAAGGGTAAAAACCCTTCCTTCTAAATAATCTATAAGAGGGACCTTTCAGGGATACTCTTAATATTTGAATATGGCTGGAAGCAAAAGATGTAGCTATGCCGTATGACTGATTGAAATTTCCTTTATAACCATCATCCAGAACAAGTATATCCATCTTGGTAAATCCTCATATATTTTTCTCACCTTAACCATTTTCTTCACTTGAAAGAGAACCGAAACAAAAGAACATTTTTTATTTCTAATTGGTTTTCCTGGAAGATTTTTATACAAAAAACGTTTATTATAGGCGGACATCCAGTCCTTTGTCTTTCAAATACTGTTTTATTTCTGATATGGTATACTTCCTGAAATGTAAAAGAGAAGCAAGAAGAATAGCGTCAGCTCCACCTTCTTTTATGACTTTATAAAGATGGTCAAGAGTACCTGCTCCTCCCGAAGCAATTACAGGTATGCTGATGTTTTTAGAAACAGATCTGGTCATTTCAATGTCGTATCCTTTCTGGGTACCATCCATATCTATACTGGTAAGTAAAATTTCTCCTGCTCCAAGTTTTTCAACCTTTTTTGCCCATTCAACAACATCTTTTCCCGTCGGAGTCTTCCCACTTTCAATATACACTTCCCATTTTTCGGGGCCGACTTTTTTGCCATCTATTGCTATAACAATACACTGGCTCCCAAATTTATCTGTACTTTCTTTTATCAATGAAGGATTTTTGACCGCGGCGGTATTTATCGAAATTTTGTCTGCACCTGCTTTTAAAAGATCTTCTATATCACCTATGCTGTTAATACCTCCACCAACAGTAAGAGGTATAAAAACTGCGCTTGCAACTTTTTTCACAACATCCACCATTGTTTTTCTGCCTTCTATGGTTGCACTTATATCAAGAAAGACAATCTCATCCGCTTTTTCTTTACTGTAAAATGCCGCCTGTTCGACAGGGTCTCCTGCCTGTATGAGATTTTCAAAATGGATACCCTTTACTACACTACCTTCTTTTACATCAAGACATGGTATAATCCTTACAGTAGCCATCTTCCCTCCAGAAAGTTCTTCAGAAATATTAATCCACAATCCCCGCTTTTTTCAGGGTGAAACTGCACCCCCACTATATTGTTCATCTTGACTGCGGAAACAAATCTATAACCATAGTTAGTTGTAGCGGCAATTACTGTTGATTCTTCAGGTATCACATAATAGGAATGGGCGAAGTAGAACCACATATTATCTGGTATATTATTAAAAAGTTTTTTACCTGGCTCTATTATTTTTACAATACTCCAACCCATATGAGGGACTTTCATCTTATGAAACGGTTGAAAAACAAACTTTCTAACATTTCCTTTGATAAGATTTAATCCTTCGCAGTCTCCTTCTTCACTATAAGAAAACAGAATCTGCATCCCAAGACATATTCCAAGGAAAGGCTTTCCTGTTTTTATTATATCAAAAAGCGCGGTCTTAATACCAGATTCTTGTAGGTGTTGTATACCTTTACCGAAGGCTCCAACTCCTGGCAGTATAATCTTATCCGCTTTTAAAAAATCAGATGGTTTTTCAATGATAAAAGATTCTTCTCCGCATTTTTTCACTGCGGAAACCACACTGTATATATTGCCTACTCCATAATTAACGATTCCTGTCAATTTCACTCCCCACCCAGGAAGATTAATAATTCAGGTAGAGATAAACGAAATGAGAACATTATCCGCACCTATTTATTTTTAATTCTGCATGGTACTCCTGGATACTTTTAACGTTAATATCATCTTCCTTTATTTTTTTTATAGCAACCAGCGTAGATTTAGCACCAGGTATCGTAGTTATAAGTGGAATATTTCTGTTGACTGCAATACTCCTCATTGATACGATATCCTTTTGTGTTTTTTTACCAGAAGGAGTGTTGATTATGAGAGAAATTTTGTTATTTTTCATATAATCAACAATATTTGGTCTTGTTCCTTCATAAACCTTAGGTATTATTTTGACATCTAATCCCTTTTCAAACAAAAATTTTCCTGTGCCTGAACTGGCAAAAATCTCAAATCCTATTTCACGAAAGCCTTTTGCAATAGGAACAACAGCAGGCTTATCTTTATCTTTTACGCTGATAAAAACAGTTCCTGCAATAGGCAGTTTCTGCCCTGCTGCAATCTGACTTTTCGCATAGGCCATCTCAAAATTTCGGTCAATACCTATAACTTCTCCTGTAGATCTCATTTCAGGACCCAAAGTAGCATCTATGCCTTGAAATCTTGTAAAGGGGAAAACAGATTCTTTAACTGCAAAGAAGTTGGGACTAACTGTTTGCGTAAATCCGATCTGTATAAGTGTCTTACCGGTCATTATCTTTGTTGCAAGTTTGGCGAGGGGAACGTTTATAACCTTGCTTACAAAAGGTACTGTTCTTGAGGCGCGGGGATTGACTTCCAGTATATAAACATCACTGTTTTTTACAGCGTACTGTATATTCAGAAGCCCTCTTATGTTGAGTTCAAGGGCAATCTTTTTAGTTGATTCTTCGATTTCGGATATAACACTTTTGCTCAGGCTATAAGGGGGCAGTACCATTGCGCTATCTCCGGAATGAACCCCTGCTTCTTCTATATGTTCCATAATTCCGCCTATAACACATATCTTTCCATCACAGATAGCATCAACATCCACTTCTATTGCATCCGTAAGAAATTTATCTATCAGCACAGGATGTTCGGGAGAAATATCTACTGCTTTCTGCATAAAAGATTTAAGAGAATTACTGTCATAGACAATCTCCATTGCCCTGCCTCCAAGAACGTATGAAGGTCTTACAAGAACTGGATAACCTATACGGGCAGCGATAGCCTCTGCCTGTTTGAACGAAATGGCTGTCGCATTTTGTGTCTGTTTGATAGAGAGATTCTCAAGAAGTTGTCTGAATTTTTCTCTGTCTTCTGCAATGTCAATGGCTTGAGGGCTAGTTCCAAGAATATTGACACCTTCGTTCTGTAAGGAAATGGCAAGATTTAGAGGTGTCTGGCCTCCAAACTGTAGTATTACCCCTTCAGGTTTTTCTTTGTCTATGATATTCATCACGTCTTCAACGGTTACAGGTTCGAAATACAATCTGTCAGAGGTGTCATAATCGGTACTGACAGTTTCAGGATTACAGTTAACCATAATGCTTTCATATCCTTCTTCACGTAGAGCAAAAGAAGCATGGACACAACAATAGTCAAACTCAATACCCTGGCCTATCCTGTTAGGTCCTCCTCCTAATATGATAACCTTCTTCTTTTGGGAATATCTACCTTCATCATACTTTTCATATGTAGAGTAATAGTATGGCTTTTCAGCTTTGTATTCACCTGCTGTGCTATCTACAAGCTTGAAAACGTTTAAAATATTCTTTTCTTTTCTTTTTTCTCTAACTGCTTTCTCTGTTGTTTTGAAAAGTATCGCCAGCTGATGGTCTGAAAAACCTGTTTTTTTTGCCTCATAGAGCAATGTATCAGGCAATTTATTGATATCTCCATATTTATAAAGTTTTTGTTCCATATCTACAATTTTCTTTATATTATGCAGAAACCACATATCTATGTTCGAAAGACTATGAATTTCTTCAATCGGTAGATTAGCAAGAAGGCCGTATCTGACATAAAAAAGTCTTTCATCATCTGGAATGGATATCCTCTTTTTTATCAGTTCTTTTTCATCTTCAGTAAACTTGTGTGATGTATTCCATCTATCTTTTCCATCACAGCCAAGACCATACCTGCCTATTTCAAGTGACCTTATTCCTTTCTGCAAGGCTTCGCGGAAATTTCTACCAATGGCCATAGATTCTCCTACGGCTTTCATTGAAGTGCCTATAGTTTTTTCTGCCGTCGGAAATTTTTCAAAAGTAAACCTTGGTATTTTAAAAACACAGTAATCAACAGTAGGTTCATAAAAACAGGTTGTATTTCCCACCAGATGATTCGTAACCTCATCAAGGGTGAATCCAACTGCAAGTTTGGAAGCAATACGGGCTATAGGGAACCCTGTAGCTTTCGAAGCAAGAGCCGAACTTCTTGAGACTCTCGGGTTGACTTCTATGATAACAACTTCACCATTTTCAGGATTTACAGCATACTGTATGTTAGAACCTCCAACTACCCCTATTGTTCTTATAATTTTTTTGGAATAATCAACTAGTTTTTCGTATTCTTTTCTGCTAAGTGTTTGTGCAGGGGCAACAACTATACTATCTCCGGTATGAACACCCATTGGGTCAACGTTTTCCATAGATGTTATTATGATGACGTTATCACGGCAATCTCTCATAACTTCAAATTCTATCTCCTTCCATCCTAAAACAGACTGTTCTACAAGGACCTCATGGATAGGGCTTGTTTCCAGGCCATACTCAAGTTTTTTTTCAAGTTCTTCCAGATTATAAGCAACAGAACCTCCTGTACCTCCAAGTGTGTAGGCAGGTCTCAAGATCAAGGGAAAACCAATCTTCTTCGCTGCATTTATTCCTTCTTGCAAATCATAAGCAAGTACACTTTCTGGAACCTTTATACCAATCTCTAACATAGTATTTTTGAAAATCTCACGGTCCTCGGCAATAGCAATACTCTTAATGTCAGCTCCTATAACCTTTAGATTGTACTTTTCAAGAATTCCGTCTCTATAAAGAAATGTTGCCAGATTCAATCCTGTTTGTCCTCCGAGAGTAGGAAGTATGGCATCAGGTTTTTCTTTTTCTATTATCTTTTTAAGCATATCTACAGTAAGAGGTTCAAGGTATGTACGTTCAGCCATATCAGGGTCTGTCATAATAGTCGCAGGATTACTATTGACAAGTACCACCTGATATCCTTCTTCTTCCAAAGCCTTGCATGCCTGCGAACCTGAATAGTCAAACTCGCAAGCCTGTCCTATAATTATTGGGCCTGAACCTATTATCATTATTTTGTGAATATCTTTTGTTCCTGGCATTTTATTCCTCTATCAGTGAAAAAAACCTCTGGAAATGTTCTTCCTGTGGGATGAAACTGACAGAAAAAGCTTTCATCTCTTCGTGGAATAACCCCTCAACTGTTCCATCATGCATGTGGATGGTTTCTATTATATCTTCAGGCAGGTCTTCTCTCTGTAATATCAGGCTGTGCATCTGTTCGGTAATAATACAATTCTTTTTCTTGAGATTCACAACAGGATGGTTCACACCATAATGATTCACAGTACTGTTGGCAATTTTTCCTCCAAGTGCTTTTCCGAGAATTAAATGGCCTATACCCACACCGAAAACAGGCAGTTTTCCAAGGATGTTTGTTAGAAAAGCCGCCATCTGAGAGATAAGAATCTTATGAGATGGTCCTGATGTGATATAGAGGGCATTTGAAGAAAGAATCTGTTGTTTTGCATCCCCGTCTGCTGGATTTATTATTTTTATCCCGTAACCTGAAGATGCAAGATGAAACATCTCGGTATTTTTCAAACCGAGGTTCAAAACGGCTATATTATGTTTCCTTAAACCCATAACAGAGGCTCTTTTTTCTGGTACATAAAAGGGAACCTTTTCCTCTGAGAAAGATTGTTTTTTTTCTTTAATTTCACAAAGGACTTTTTTCACATCTGCGTCAAAAGACACAATAGATGCCCACAGGTTACAATTGTCTCTAACTATTTTAGTAATATATTGAGTATCTATTTTGGAAATAACCGAGATTTTTGTTTTTAAGATAAAATCTGCAAATGGAATATTACTCCTATAATTACTTGCAATACTACTTAACTCTGATATGATGAGTACTGATGGGAAAACATCCTTTGTTTCAATATCCTGATAACTAATACCATAGTTGCCAATTAGGGGATATGATAAACAGACAATTTTATCTTTATATTCTGGACAGCTCAATGTCTTCTCATATCCTACTATTCTTGTATCAAAAATAACCCTTTCTATCTTTTCTTTAAGAGGATTAAGAATCTGATATCCTTCTACACACTCTCCAGTTTCAAAAACTATTTTACTTTTTCTCATTCCTCTACCATTTGTCCTGTAAAGCAGGATAAACAGAGTTTATCTGCAGGTAATCCTATAGATGAAATAAAATCTTCAAGGGAATTATACTTCAAGGTATCCGCCCCAATTTTTTTTCTTATCTCTTCTACAGAAAATTTCCTGGCGGCAAGTTCATTATACGAACGGGTTGAAATACCGTAAAAACATGGTGCTATAAGTGGAGGACAGGCAATCCTTACATGAACCTCTTTTGCACCTGCTTCTTTCAATTCTTTAACCTTAAACCTTATTTGTGTTCCTCTTACAATAGAATCGTCACACAAAATGATTTTTTTCCCCTTGACGTTATATTTTATTACAGAAAGTTTAATTTTAGCTTCTTCGTCTCTACTTTCTTGTGTCAAAGGGGTGTAGCTCCTGCTGGCAAACCTGTCTATAAGAAAAACCTCTTCATATCGGATACCTGATGTTTTGTGATATCCAAGAGCGCATCCTATTCCAGAAAAAGGCACTGGGGCAACAATGTCTGCTTCAATGTTTTTATCATAAGAAGCAAGTTTACTTCCGAAATTTTCTCGCGCTTCTATTACAGGTATGCCTTCTATCACTGAATCTATTGATGCGATATATGCCCATTCAAAAGCACAAAAAGCCGGTTTATGACACTCAACATTTGCTATTGTCTGGATACCTTTTTTATCTATAAAGACTATTTCTCCAGGTTTAACATCTCTTAAGATATCAATCTTCAGCAAGTCAAATGACCTTGATTCGGAAGAAACAGCAAAATGGTTTTTATTCATACCGAGGATAAGCGGTTTAAAACCGTTCTTGTCTCTTGCAGCATATATACCATCTTTTGAAAGTATTACCAGACTGTATGAACCCTTTATCTTATTGCTCAACTGGAATATACCTTCACCGAAATTATCATAGCAGGCAATAAGTTTACCTAAAAGCTCAATATCAGATTCCGTACTGAAAGAATGTCCTTTTTGCTCTAATTCTTTACGTAGTTGCATTCCATTAATGATATTGCCACTAAAAGCTATTGCAAACTTCCCTATTTTTGATATAAGGATTATTGGCTGCCTTTCTTTCAAACTTGTATGTCCTATACCAAAATTACCGTCCATGGAATCAAGGTCATCTGAAGAAAATGTATGCCTTACAAAACCCTTATGGGTTATTAGATTTATATCATTACCATAAGAAGCTATGCCACAGTATTTTTGTCCTCGATGCTGAAGTTTAAAAATACCGTAATATATGTTTTTTGCCACTGTGCTTGATGTATCTACGGCATATAAACCAAATATCCCACAGTTTTCATTCAATATTCGCGGATTTTCCAATGAACCTGCTCCTTTGAAAAATAATATAGGTATTTTTAATGTTTTATCAGATATATTCAATAGTGCTTGGTGGTTTTGGAGTAATATCATAGACAACCTTCACCACTCCTGGAACCTCTGCAAGGATTTTATTTCTAACTTTTTCAAGCTTTGTCCACGGAAGTTTACACGGTGTAGCAGTCATAGCATCTTTTGATTCAACTGCCCTTATTGCAATAATATCCCCATAAATTCTTTTGCCGTCTATGTTACCTGTGGCTTTATCAGACAAAAGGACAGCCAAAACCTGAAACACATTTCTTTCTTTGATTAAATCTTCTACAATCATAGTCGCAATTCTCACCTTTTCTACTCTGTCAGGGACAACTTCTCCGATAATTCTTGTAGCTAACGCTGGACCAGGAAAAGGTTTCCTTTCATAAATTTTTTTCGGCAACCCAAGCTGTTTTGCCACCATTCTTACTTGTGGTTTATATAGTTCCTTCAGAGGTTCAATAATTTTCAGTCCATAAGTGGCAGGATTTATTCCTATCTGAGAAAGCACATTATGCTGGGTTTTAATGCCCTTTTGTGTCTCTACTATATCTGCTGCGATTGTTCCCTGCACAAGAAATTCAGCAGAATAACTTTTTATTGCCTGTCTGAGGGTTTTATAAAAAATATCCCTGAACGCTATTCTTTTTTCTTCAGGGTCTTTCTTACCTTTAAGGGCATCAAAAAATTTCTCTTTAACATCCCATATCTGCAATTCTATACCCATTTTAGCAAAAAAATTGTTTACTTCTTCGGTTTCTCCCTGTCTCATCAATCCATTATCCAGATATAGCACTATGAGTCTGTTGCCTATGGCTTTGAATGTAAGCATAGCACAGGTCATACTGTCAACTCCACCTGATGTCGCGACAATTACTTTTTGCCCTTCAGTCTTTTTATCCAGCTCTTTTATTTTTTCCCTTATAAATTTGGCAGGTCCAAATCCCATATAAACCTCCTTCTGATAATTCTGTTTGATGTTTTATTTGATGTTTTAGGTGTTAGAAATATCTAAAAGATTTTTATAATTTTAACATAGAACGTATAAATCTGTCAAAATCTTTTTTTTCGTAGAAATTTTCCATTTTGCTTCTAATATCCAGATAAAAAACAGGTAACTCTCCGACAATTTTTTTCAACTTCACATAATCCTTTGCAGTAGTAATGATATAGGAAGCATTATTTTTTGAACGTGCGAGAGCAATCCGCTCAATATCCTCGGTTCTGTAAGAAAAATGGTCAGGATAGACTATAGGGTGAATTTTCACTGGGTTAAGTTTAGTCAGCAAGTAAAAAAAGTTTCTTGGGTTACCCAATCCTGCCAGCCCTATAATTTCTTTACCGTCTATCTCAAGACAAGGCAGAGAGCCTTTATCACTTTTCAATCCTTTTATCTCATAGTCCATAACAAAAACAGGTCTACCGAACCCTTTCAATTTTGTAGCAATCTTATCTAACTGTTCTCTTGGAACCATATAAGGGTGAGAAAGCACAAAAACATCTGCCCTTTTCGCAAAATATACAGGTTCTCTCAAAAGTCCTGATGGTATAATGAGGTGATTGTCAAATGGATTGGAGGCGTCAATTATGAGAATATCAACATCTTTTTTAATAGCATGTGAATGGAAACCATCGTCAATAATAGCTATAACTTTGTTGCTGTACGCGATTTTTTCTACGCTTATAAGTTTATCTCTACGTTTAGATTCTACTATTATACCTGGCAGTTGCTCTTTAAGCATACGGAGTTCATCATCCCTTTCAGTTGAAGAATATTTTTTTATACTTTTTTCTGCGGCAGAAGATAATACTATAACCTTAAAATTATCTCTTATGAATCTTTCGGAAAGATAGGTTACCAAAGGGGTTTTTCCTGTTCCTCCTGTTACTATATTTCCCACACTGATAATAGGAAAAGAATACTTTTTAGGACGTATGAACAATTTCATAAGGCTTATAGTTAGTAGATAAAACAAAGAAAAGGGTATCAACAAAAATGAAAGAGTTTTGAAAACAAGGGATTTTTTACGGTAGATAAACCTCTCGTAAAAAAAATCAAAAAAGGGATTGTATATCCGCATCTTGATTAGATTCACCTGAAATTTTGATTGTTCCAAATTCGCCATCATAACCTGGTTTTATTTGTATCTCACCTTCTCTCATCTTGTAAAGCAGGTCCACAATATTTCCATCTATTTTCCCTTTTAATTCATTAAGAGGGATTTCAAAAAGAATTGAAAATTCACTTCCTATGCTTTTTACAGCTTCAATCAGTTTATTTCTTACTGATATAGAATCAGCAGGTTTATTTAAAGCAAAACCTATTATCTGAGAGAGAGGGATAAGTTTTTTGAAAGGTATGCTATCTTTGTGTTTTGTCCCGTAATCCCTGTCAGCAAGATCCCGTACACGATGCAAAACACCTATTGTAATTTTCCTGCCGCATACGGGACATAAATTATTTTTTTCTAATGATTCTTCAGGAGAGAGACACACATTACAATTTCTATGTCCATCAAAATGGTATTTCCCTTCTTCAGGAAAATACTCAACGGTAAAAAGAAACCTCTTGCGGTCTTTAGATTTCAATATATTTTTTAATTCAGAAAAACTAAAAGCAGAGTCAAAAACATTGGCTTCTCTGCCGATTTTCCATGGAGAATGGGCATCAGAGTTAGATATAAGCGAAAACTTATCAAGAGCAGAAACCATCCAGTTCATCGCGGGATCGCTACTTAAACCTGTTTCAAGAGCAAATATTTCTTTTACTGTTTCTTCAAAACATTCTTCAATAGTATCGAATCCTGAATTGGAACCAAAAAGAGAAAAATGAGGGGTCCATATATGGGCAGGGACAACAAAACCTTTTTCATCCACATCAGAAACGATATTTACAATCTCTTTTGCCTCAAAAGGAAGTATAGGTCTCCCATCACTGTTTAAATCTGCATATCTTTCAAGAACCCTGTTTAATTTTCCAGCATGTTCTATTGAAGAAATAAAAATAATGTTGTGTACCTTTTTTGTCTTTCCATACTTTTCGTAGATATGAGAAACTTCTGTTGTGAGAATAAAAGCTATGCCTCCGTAATGATATATGCCTTCTCTATCTGTCTCTTTGAGTTTTTCTTTCAATTCATGGTACCACAGAAAATGAGTGAAATCTGAAGAACCAAGAAGATTTATTCCCTTATAACCCGCCCACCGGGCAAGTTCATCAAGCTGCATATTTTTGCTCGTAGCCCTGCTGTATTTTGAATGTATATGGAAATCTGCTATATACATAACCACCTCTTTAACCAGATTAAACAATGTTTTCAAACCCTGTATTTCTTATTCCTTAAGTAACTCTACATACAAAGTCAAATTCATATACTTTTTATTTTTTCCCCAGAACCGTTTTGTATTCCTTAGATAAAAGGACATACAATTCATGCAGCGACTGTGAAATTACCTTTGTTCCTGCAATAACAGGCATGAAGTTTGTATCTCCTATCCATCTGGGAACTATATGGAAATGCAGGTGTCCTTCTACTCCTGCTCCTGCTGATTTGCCCACATTTAAGCCTATATTAAATCCTTCTGGTTTCAAAACCTTCTTTAAAATTTTAAGGGATGCTTTTATAAAAACAGTACATTCATCCCCTTCGCCGGCTGTCAGTTTTTCTATGTTTTTTATATGTCTATTTGGCACAACCATCAGATGTCCGTTATTATACGGATAAAGGTTAAGGATAATGAATACATATATACCTTTATATAATACCAGATTTTCGTAATTTTTTTCTGACTTGCAGACACTACATAAAAAACATCCTCTTGTTTTGTTTCCTGCTACATAACCTATGCGCCATGGAGCCCACAATATATCTTTTTTATTCATTTTGCTCCTGAAATGCTTTGTAAAATCACATTTTTGTTTTCCTTTAGTTCTTTTATTAAAACCCTTTTCTTATTTTTAAGAAGACCGTCAACAACCCTATTTTCAAGGTAATCTTTCACAAGTCCCACATGCCTGCCTGGCTGTAATCCAAGTATTTCCATAATCTTATAACCGTCAATCGCCAGACGGAAAGATGTAAGTTTATCTTTCCTGTTGATTTCTTCCATCCTTTTTTGGAGTATATCTAATTGTTCAACTGCCCTTGCGACTCTTGTTATACTACTGCTCGTAATATCGGCTTTTGCAAGAATAAAAAGGGATTTTATATTCTTCCCTGTTTCTTTTATAAACCTTCTGAGAGCACTATCTGTGGGATTTTCCTTGGCAAGCAGATGTGGTCTTAGATGGTATCTAATAAGTAAGCAGATGAATTTTGTATTTTCTTCTGAAATTTTGAACCTTTTACAGATATAATAAGCCATTTTTTCTCCAACAAATTCATGTCTATGGAAACTTACTTTCCCCTTTTCTTCTCTGAAAGTTTTAGGTTTGCCAATATCATGTAAAAGAGCTGCCAGTTTGAGATAGGAATTTTTTGTATGCTTACTTACATTGTCCATAACTTTCATAGTGTGAGGAAAAATTTCCTTACAATTATCTGCAGTTTGTTTTTTTAGAAGAGCAACCTCTGGCAAGATAACATCAAGTATTCCTGTTGTATCCATAAGATAAAAACCTCTTGATGGAACGGACAATTCAAGAATTTTTAAGAGTTCGTCGGTTATTCTTTCCTGACTAATTATTTTAAGTCTGGAAACATTCTCTTTCATACCTTTCATAGTCTCGGGTTCTATAGTAAGCCGAAACTTTGAAGCAAACCTTATACCCCTCAATATCCTTAAAGGGTCATCATAAAATGTTATGAAAGGACTGACAGGAGTTCTTAAAATCTTGTTTTTTATATCCTGTTTTCCGGAAAACAAGTCTATAACTTCGCCAGTTACTAGATTCTCCATAAGAGTATTGATTGTAAAATCCCTTCTGGCACAGTCTTCTATCAAGGTAGCTTTTTCAACAAAAGGCTTTCTTGATTCATCAGGATAACTTTCTTTCCTGGCAGTTGCAAATTCTATTTTTATACCTTCTGTTTCAATCATTGCAGTCCCGAACCGTCCATAAAAAATCGGAGGAGGTAGTCTATATTCAAAGGCAAATTCTCGTGCAAAAGCAAGGGCGTCAGTTTCCATAACAATATCAATATCTTTACTTTTTTTTCTGAGAAGTTTGTCCCGTATATACCCACCTACAAGAAAAACGGGGATATTCTTTTTTTTAGCAAATATCCGTATCTTTTCAAGGATATTTTCAGGCTTAAAATTTTTCTTTTCCATTTTCCAAACCTACGAGCATTCCATCAAATTCTACTATGTATATATTGGTTTTATGTATAAGCGTTCTTAATGCTCTCTTACTTAATGCATTAAATCCTACTATGATACTACGTTGTAAAACACAGTTTTTGCCCACCTTTACATACCCCTCATTTTTTCCTGTGATAAGAATACCTATGTAGCCGTTTTCAGACATGAAAAGCCTTGCCTGCGCAGGAATAGAGGAAAAAGTTTTGTAATCTTTAAAAACCGTACAGGTTCTAAATCTACGTACAACATTTGAATTGTCAGGTAGCCTCAATGTTTTTATTGTAACTATTTTTTCTCCTGTATGACTGTTTCCGTATTTTATCCACTTCATTTTTTATCTATTAGGGTTTTCCCACTTGTCAAGAAAAAAACTTTTTCATTCTTTAAAAGGATACGTTATCCAGTATGGAGATTAGTGTAAATCTCATACCTTTATGATTAGATAGATAAAAATAATGATTTTTAAAGTTTACATTACTTGACATTATATAGCAAATCTAATAAAATAGTTAAAAGAAATTTCCAAAAAGACATAAGGAGGCACTATTAGATGAAAAGTGAATTGTTAGCACTGCTGAATTACTGGGAAAAAGAAAAGGGAATTGATAGAGTTTTTCTCATAAGCGCCCTTGAAAATGGACTTCTTACTGTCTATAGGAAAAAGGCAGGATTAGAAAGTGGTATAAGTATAAAGATAGACCCTGAATCAGGACAAGTGCTTTTTATCAACGAAAAAGGACAACAGATACCTCCTCCTCCTTTTCAATGGCAAAGAATTGCTGCACAAACAGCAAGGCAGGTCATTATTCAGAAGCTGAGAGAAGCTGAAAAAAACACTATATACCAAGAGTTTAAAAAGATAGAAGGAACTATTGTAAGCGGTAAAGTTGAGAGATTTGAAGATAACAATATTGTTATTTCTATCAACAAGACAGAAGCCTTGCTACCTTACCATCATAGGTTATACAATGACTGTTTTAGAAGAGGAGACTATCTAAAAGCTTACCTGCTTGAGGTGAGAAAACCAAACAAAGGATTTTACCAGCTGATTGTTTCAAGAACACACCCATATTTTGTGGAGAAACTTATAGAACTTGAGGTTCCAGAAATACGGGATGGGCTCGTATCAATTAAGGAAAGAGCAAGATTTCCAGGAGATCTCACAAAAATCGCAGTTGTCACAAACGAAAAAAATATAGATCCTTTGGGAACCTGTATAGGAGACAAAGCAATAAGAATTAAGAATATAACAAAAGAACTCAATGGAGAAAAGATAGAAATCATTTTGTGGGATGAAAATCCCGAAAAATATATCGCAAATGCTATGAGTCCTGCGACATGCAAAAAAATCATACTTCAAGAACAGAAAAAAATAGCCTCTGTTGTAGTAGAAGACAGCCAGATCTTTCTTGCCCTAGGAAAAAAGGGACAAAATGTGCGTCTGGCATCAAAACTTACAGGTTGGGATATAAGAGTTTTTAGAGAAAGTACATTTGAAGCAGAAAAACGTCCTGCTACCATGGTGATAAAAGGCCTTGACCAACAAATGGCAGACGAACTGGCAAAATACGGTTTTAGTTCAATAAAGTCTCTGGCGGAAGCAGACATTGAACAGTTGAAAAAGATATCTTCTATTGATGAAAAAACAGCCTATGAAATTAAACAAAAGGCAAAACAGCATATGGAGAATCACTATAAGGGAGAAAATGAGAGTATATCAGATAGCGAAAAAGTATAAGAAAGAAGCCAAAGAGATTCTGGATATTCTTAAACAAGCAGGGATAAAGAATAAAAAAAGTGTAAGCGGTTTATCCGAAGAGGAAGCAGAAATTGTAGAGACATTTTTCAGAAAAGAAGCAAAACCTTCCCAAGCGGTTAGTCGTCAAAAAACCTTGACCGAGAAAAAACTGGTTAAAAAAAAAGCAGAAGAGAAAAAAATTAGGCTGGAAGGTACGGAAAACATTAAAATTCTTGCTGAAAAACTCAATGTTGATTCTTCAGATATACTTAAATATCTTTTATCACTGGGACTGGTAACTAATATCAATCAATCTCCCGGTAAAGAGACCATAAAGAATATCTGTAAATTCTTTGGATATACAGCTGAAATAATAAAACCCGAAATTCCTGTCAGGGCTGAAGAAAAGGTAAAAGAAGAGCATCTTGTTCCGAGGGCTCCGGTTGTAACCCTTATGGGCCATGTTGACCACGGAAAAACAACAATACTTGATGCAGTTAGAAAAAGTGCCATAGCTGAAAAAGAATTTGGACAGATTACTCAGAAAATAGGTGCCTACAAGGTTAAACGTCCGGAAGGTTCTATTGTTTTTCTTGATACACCAGGGCATGAGGCTTTTACGGCAATGAGAGCAAGAGGAGCTATGATTACAGACATAGTGGTTCTGGTAGTAGCTGCTGATGATGGAGTAAAACCCCAGACGATAGAGGCTATAAATCACGCCAAATCTGCGGATGTTCCGATTATAGTAGCGTTAAATAAAATAGATAAACCAAATATCAATATTGACAGGGTAAAAAAACAGATTGCTGAACACGGTCTTGTCCCCGAAGAATGGGGTGGAAACACTGTAGTTGTCAATGTTTCTGCTATTACTGGGCAAGGCATAAAAGAACTACTTGATATGATACTTCTTATGGGAGAGATGCTGGAATTGAAAGCTTCCTGTGTGGGACCAGCAGAAGGCACCGTGATAGAATCTTACATGGATAAAGCAAAAGGCCCTACCACAACAGTGCTTATACAAAAAGGCGAGTTAAAAATAGGAGACCCATTTATCGTAGGAAAAACATACGGTAAGGTAAGGGCTATGATAGATGACTGGAACAATAAATTGTCTACTGCGGGTTCTTCAACACCCGTAGAGATACTCGGTGCACAAAATATTACAAGGCCAGGAGATAAGTTTTATGTTGTTGATTCAGAAAAAACAGCGCGAAAAAAGGTTGAAGATATACAATCAATGACTGCGAGTAAAACATCCGGAATAAAAAATATTACATTAGAAGACCTTTATGCAGAAATTCAAAAGGGTAGTGTAAAGGAAATAAAACTGATAATAAAAACTGATTATGTAGGTTCTATAGAAGCTATAAAAAATGTTATAGAAAAAATCCCTTCTACCGAAGTAAAAATTTCTATTCTCCATTCGGAAGCCGGCCCTATATCTGAATCAGATATTCTTCTCGCGTCTGCTGCAAATGCCATTGTTATAGGATTTAACGTGCCTCTTACAAAGAATGTAGAAGAGATAGCCCGTTCAGAAAAAGTCGAGGTCCGTATGTATAAAATCATTTACGACCTGGCAGAAGACATTAAAAATGCTGTGGAAGGCATGCTGGTTCCAGAAGAAAAAGAAGTTCTCTTAGGACAGGCAATGGTAAAACAGGTATTCAGGCTTTCGGATAATTCAACAGTAGCAGGATGCATAGTTACAGAAGGCAAGATAATACGGAATTCCTCCTGTAGGATCATAAGAAACGGTGCAATTATTTATCAAGGTAGCATAACGAGCTTAAAAAGATTTAAGGAAAATGTACGGGAGGTAAAATTAAACACAGAATGTGGAATAGGCATTGCTCATTTCAATAATTTGGAAGAGGGTGATATCATCCAGTCTTATATGAACGTCAAGGTTACAAAAAAACTTTAGTTTTCCGCAGATGGAAAAAAATGAAAAATTGTATTTTCTGTAAAATGGTTTCTGGTGAAATATCTTGCAATAAAGTTTATGAGGATGGAGATTTCCTTGCCTTTAGAGATATAAACCCACAATCTCCTGTCCATATACTTATAATTCCTAAGAAACACATATCCAGTCTTTCGGAAACTAAAGATAAAGTGATGTTAGGTTCTTTACTCTGTCTTACGTCTGAAATAGCCAGACAACAACAGATTGAACAGTCGGGTTACAGGGTTGTAATAAACACAAACAAAAATGCAGGACAGTCAGTTGAACATCTGCACGTACATCTTTTGGGTGGAAGACCAATGAGTTGGCCTCCAGGTTAATAAAAAGCACATTATACAACATGGTAAGAAAAATAAAAGTTGGCACAATAGAAATTGGCAGTGAAATGTTTTGCCTTATAGCAGGCCCCTGTGTAATAGAAAATGAGGATGTCCTTTTTAAAAGTGCTGAGTTTTTGAAAAAAGTCTGTCTTGAAGAAAATATTCCTTTTATATTTAAATCGTCATTTGACAAAGCCAATAGAACATCAATTCACTCATACAGAGGTCCTGGAATTAACAAAGGACTTGAATTATTGTCCAAGGTAAAAGAAAAATTTTGTCTACCTGTAATTACAGATGTACATTGTGTAAACCAGGTAGATATTGTTAGTAAAATAGTAGATGCGATTCAAATACCGGCATTTTTATGCAGGCAGACAGACCTTCTTGTAAAAAGTGGAGCTACAGGCAAACCTCTAAATATAAAAAAAGGTCAGTTTCTCTCGCCCTGGGATGTCAAAAACATCATAGAAAAAGTCATTTCTACGGGGAATAAAGATGTATTTATCACTGAAAGAGGCACAACTTTTGGATATAATACGCTTGTTACAGATTTCCGTTCTCTACCTATAATGAGAAATTTTGGATACCCTGTATTTTACGACGCTACCCATAGTGTTCAGGAGCCAGGTAAACTTGGAGGTTGTTCGGGCGGAAATAAAGAATATGTTCCTTACCTGGCAAAAGCAGCTATTGCAGTTGGATGTGACGGTTTGTTTATGGAAGTTCATCCTGACCCAGAACATGCTTTATCTGACGGACCTAATATGCTAAAATTAAATGAGATTCAAGAAATCTTAAAGCAACTTAAAGAGATATACTATGCTGCCAAAACATAAGAAAGACAAATTGTTGTCTTATGGACAAAAAGTCATCGAGATTGAATGTGTAAATCTCCAGTATTTGAGGGAAAAACTTGGAGAAAGTTTTGCAGACGCTGTAGAACTGCTATATCTGTGTAAAGGCAAGGTGATAGTAACAGGTATAGGTAAAAGTGGTATTATTGGAAGAAAGATAGCGGCTACCCTTGCAAGCACAGGAACACCTTCTATTTTCATGCATCCTGGAGAAGCAGTTCACGGGGACCTAGGGATGGTAGCGAGAAATGATATCGTCATTGTTATATCTAATAGTGGACAGACCGAAGAAATTATCAGAATACTGCCTTCAATAAAAAAAATAGGTGCACGGATCATATCATTTACATGTTCTCCTCTTTCTTGTATAGGAATCCAGAGTGATATAACAATAGCCACCGGAGAAATACAGGAAGCCGATAGTTTTGGAATTATTCCTTCTTCCAGTACAACCTGTGCTCTTGTGTTAGGAGATGCTCTATCACTTACGCTTATGGCAATAAAAGGTGTTCAAAAAGAAGATTTTGCATTTTTTCATCCTGGAGGCAATCTTGGCAGAAGGTTGATGCTCAAGGTAAAAGATGTCATGCAGACAGGCACGAAAATACCTCTTGTAAACTTAAAATCAAAGCTAAAAGATGCAGTGAAAGAAATAAACAAGAAAAACCTTGGTTTGACTCTTATAGTAGACGAAAACAGAAAAGTTAAGGGTATTCTAACAGATGGAGATATAAGAAGATATTTGAATAAAACCACAGATATATCCGATACATATACATATGAATGTATGACCACTAATCCCCAAACGATAGATGAAGAAAGTCTTGCGATAAGAGCCCTGGAAATAATGGAAAAGATGGAAATAACATGTCTTGTGATACTGAATAAGGATAAAACGCCCAAAGGCATTGTTCATCTACATGACCTTCTTGGTAAAAAAGATTTTAAGGTTGAATATTAAATCTAAAGATGCAAAATGAGAAAAAAAGTAAAAAACATCAGATTTTTTGTATCAGATATAGATGGAGTCCTGACCGACGGGCGGATTTTTTACATAAATGGCAAACTGTGCAGGTTTTTTAATATAAAAGATGGCATGGCTTTCAATCTTTTAAAAAATAGTGGGATAAAAAGTGTTCTCATAAGCGGGAAAAAATCTGAGTCTACTAAAAAAAGATTTAAAGAATTAGACGTAGACTTCTACTTTGAAGGCATAGAAAATAAAACCAAGGTGATAGAAAAATTCATTTCTGCCAATAGTTCTTCCTGGGAAGAAATATGCTATATGGGAGATGATTTTCAGGATATGGTTGTTATGGAAAAAGCAGGTATTGCTATAGCTCCTGCAGACGCTGCTGAGCAGATACGGCAAAAAGCTGATTATATCTGTTCAAAAAAAGGAGGAGAGGGGGCTTTCAGGGAAGCTGTTGAAGTAATTTTAAAGGAATATAAAAAATGGGAAGACGCCTTAAAAAAGTTTTTTGCATCCTGTTTGTGATGTTCATTACCTATGGATGTTCCTCTAAAAAAGAAAACCCACAGGGAAAAACTGACCAGACAAACATCAAGGAATTTACTTTCAGGCAGTTTGCGGAAAAAATGAGTTTTACCCTTACAGGTGAATCAGCCGAGATATCAGAGAAAAATAATACATCTGTGAAAAAACCTTCTTTATCTTTGAAAACAGCCACCGAAAATATAGAGATAACCACAGGCAAAGAAGGTAAGGGAGAATTTGATTTCGTTCCTGAAACAAGGAAAATAAACAAAATTGTTTTTACAGGTAACGTAAAAATATTGTACAAAGAAAGCAGCACGGGAAAGATAACGATGCAAGGGACCTGTAAAAAACTCACCTATCTTGAAGCTGACAGAATGCTGATAATGGAAGGGTCTCCTTTTTTAGAAAGCGGTAGCAATAAATTTTCAGGAGACATTATTTATTACAATTTCGATGATAACACATTAAAAATAGAAGGAAGTGTCAATGTCCAGATCCCTGCTGACTAAAATTTTAACACTTTTACTTTGTTTTACAGGGGCATCTTGTTTTTCCCAGGAAATAAAGGTTTGTTTATGGAAAGGATGTAATCCTCATGAAAACCTTCCTTTGTTTCGAAATAAATACGAAGGGGAATTTAGTATAGAAAGATGCGGAGAAGAATTCATAGTTGTCAATAAGTTAGATATAGAGTCGTACCTGGTAGGTGTACTAGCAAAAGAAATGGATGCTCTATGGCCTGTTGAAGCATTAAAGGCACAGGCAGTTGTTTCGCGTACTTTGGCAATATGGAAAATAAACGAAAACAAGAGTAAAAATCTTCCATACGATATAGAAAATTCCATCTACCACCAGGTATACGGAACGACAAACTCCACAAAAATAGAAAACGCAGTATATAGCACAAAGGGTGAGATTTTAACCTATAATGGAGCAATTGTCCAGGTTTTTTTTCATGCTAACTGTGGAGGTAAAACAGCTGTCTCTGATGAAGTATGGGGTGGTGTATATCCTTACCTAAAATCTGTTGATGATCCATACTGTGCAGATACGCCTTACTACAAATGGAGGAAAATATTTACAAAGTCTCAAATTTCAAGATTGATGAATATTCCTGATATCAATGAAATAACTGTTTCAGAAAGGCATAAAAGCGGCAGGGTAAAAAACTTGAAACTTGTTTCTAAAAATGGTAATGTAACCTACATAACATCTCATAAATTCAGAATGCAAATTAACAGCCAGGCGTCCAAAATTGCTTTTACCGAGCCATTCATAATACCAGGAACAAATTTCGAAATACATCAGGAAGGCAACAATGTAATCTTCATAGGTAAAGGATACGGACATGGAGTAGGAATGTGCCAGTGGGGTGCACGGCAAATGGCTCAAAAAGGTAAAAATTACAGAGAAATACTCCATTATTATTTTGAAGACCTGCAATTGGAAACTCTTGAGAATGTAAAAAACATATAAACAGGAGCGAAAAATGGATATAAAGATTTACTCTAATATTGAAATTGATAGCAGGTTTAAAGAATATATAGAAGATAAATTCAGCCGGTTGGACAAGTTTGTTTTCGATAAATGTCAGGCTGAAATATACATAAAAAAAGAGGGGCATTTATTTCTGACGGAAATCAAGGTAATGGTCAAAAATTCCACTATATTTATAAAGAAAAAAGCAGATGATTTAAATAAAAGCATAGAAATTCTTTATGATAAGACCAAGAGACAGTTAAGAAAACTTCACGATAAAACCACAAAAAAAACATACAATTAAAGCCAACATCTTAAATAGAAAAATAACAGAAAAAGGAGCGGCAAAATGATGATAACAGATTTTTTAAAAGAAGACTGTATCGTGATTAATATGAAAAGTAGAGAAAAAAAAGGAGCACTGTCCGAACTTCTAAAACTTTTGGAAACCAACAATTATATCAAAGATAGCAATGAAATACTTGAAGCCATTCTAGAAAGGGAAAAACTGGGTTCTACTGGAATAGGGCAGGGGATAGCTGTCCCTCACACAAAAACCGATCAGATAGAAAATCTTGTAGGCGCTGTGGGAATTTCCAACAGTGGTATTGCATTTGATTCACTTGATGGAGAACCTGTAAATATCATATTTTTAATTATTGCTCCAACTAAATCAATAGGACTTCATTTAAAAGCTTTAGCAAAAATCGCAAGGCTTCTTAAAAATAGAACTTTCAGAAATGCCTTGCGCAATGCAAAAACACCTTCTGAGGTCCTTCAGATAATAAAAGAAGACGACGAAAAACCCAATACATCTGCCTAAAATTCACCTTAACATGAAAAAAATAAGAGGAGTAGGTTTATCACCGGGGATTGCTATAGGTAAAGCATGGATATGGAAAAATTATTTGTTAAATGTTCCTGAATACACGATATCCAAGCATAAGATAGATGATGAAATTACAAGATTTATAGATGCACTGAAAAAAACTGAAAATGAAATTATTGATTTAAAAAGGGACATTGAAAAAAGAGCAGGACAACAATATGCTGATATTTTTTCGTTTCACCTTTCCTTGCTTAACGACAGATTTTTCATAGAAAAAATAAAAAAGGTTATTACAGATGAAAGAGTTAATGTGGAAACGGCTTTGAGAAAAGTTCTAGAAAGTTTAGTTGTAGAATTTAAAAAATCTCCCAGTGATTTAATAAAAGGCAGGCAAAGAGATCTGGTAGATATTGTTGAAAAAATAATAATAACACTTGAGGAACCTTCAGATAGAAAAATAAAAACATTTGCGGATGAAATAATAGTTGCCAGAGACTTATCGCCCAGCCAGACGGTTGCTCTTGATAAAAAGCATATAATAGGATTTATTACAGAGGTGGGGAGTATCACTTCACATACAGCAATTCTTGCGAAAGCCCTTGAAATCCCTGCGCTTGTTGCAGATGAAAATGTAACTGAAATATTGAAAAACGATGATTTGCTTATTATAGATGCTGATGAAGGGCTCATTATTCAGGATCCTTCTCCTGATCTGGTAAGAAAATACACGAAAAAGAAAAAAGAATTTTTGTCAAAAATAAGACAACTGTCGCAGATAAAGAATCTTCAGGGAGAAACAAAAGATGGCAAAAAAATAAAGATCCAGGCAAACATAGCGCTTCCCGAAGAAATTGAGAGAGCAGAAAAATATGGCGCAGAGGGAATAGGCCTTTATAGAACAGAATATCTTTACCTCAACAGAAAAGACCTGCCTTCTGAAGAAGAACAGTTTCTCGCGTATAAAAAGGTTTGTGATAAGACACCTAAAAATTCCATCATAATAATCAGAACATTAGATATAGGGGGAGACAAGTTTCTTTCGGAACCCTCATATTCAAGAGAAATAAACCCTTTTCTCGGATGGAGAGGTATAAGATTCTGCTTGGAGAGAAAAGATATTTTTGAAACTCAGATAAGGGCAATTTTAAGAGCTGCGATATCTAGGAATTTGAAAATAATGTTTCCTATGGTATCAACGATTGAGGAAATACAACAGGCAAAGCAGATATTGTTTCAAGTAAAAAATTCACTGAAAAAGGAAAAAATACCTTTTAATCCAGATATAGGTATCGGTATAATGATTGAAGTACCTTCTGCGGCATTGATATCAGACACCCTTGCAAAAGAGGTAGATTTTTTTAGTATAGGTTCAAATGACCTTGTTCAATATACCCTGGCTGTTGATAGAGGCAATGCCAAAATTGCTCACTTATATCAGCCCTGTCATCCAGCTGTTTTAAAACTCATAAAGATGACCATAGAAAATGGCCACAAGGCTGGTATATGGACAGGTATCTGTGGAGAAATGGCTTCTATACCTGAAATAGCATGTTTTCTTGTGGGATTGGGGGCACAAGAGTTAAGTATGGCGCCTGCTGCTATACCTGCTGTAAAAGAGAAACTTCGGAGAACAGATTACTCAACGTTAAAAAAACTTGCTGAAAAAGCAATGTCTTTTGATAATCATGAAGAAGTTTGCAGATATTTACAGAAAAACCTTAAATGAAATTTTATGGGGAAACTGAGCTAAAAGATGGAGTATGCAAGTGTTTACTGAAATCCACCACTGAAACCTA
>CAZYYF010000001.1:0-1936 GCA_964650875.1 uncultured bacterium | reverse complement strand
ACAGGTAAGCAGCATATTGGTTCGTACAGGATATCAAAGTTTCTGTTTATAAAAGCAGATTGTATTTATTCCAGTACTGGCAAAAGAGCAATGAGGAAGACCCCATAACGAAATACAGAAATGTATACAAAGGGCTAAAAAATGTGTTTAGCAGTACCGATGAAGGTAATAAAGATAAAAAACAACACTGCGATAGCAGAGTTTGGTAGTCTCAAAAAAGAAGTTAACATAGAACTTCTATCTGAGGTAACACCAGGAGACTATATTATTGTTCACGCTGGATGTGCCATAGAAAAACTTGATAAAAAATATGCCTATGAAACCTTGCATCTACTGGGCGATCTTGAGAAATAAACCTTTATCTCGTGAAACCGACAATGATATACAAAAAGAGAAAGTGAAAAATGAAAATGAAAAAAATGATTGCGAAAGTAGACACAGATAATATGCTGGCAAAACTGCTGGGTTTTCCCCAACAGTGTAGACAAGCATATTCTTTTTCTGATAAAACAAAAACCATTGAAAAACCCAGTAAAATAATATTCTGTGGGATGGGCGGTTCAGCAATTGGAGGTGATGTTATTAAAGCAATCTGTGAAAACACTTCATCAATACCTGTTTTTGTTAACCGGGAGTATTTCCTCCCTTTGTGGGCTGACGAAACTACCCTTGTAATCATAGTAAGTTATTCAGGAAATACAGAAGAGACCATAAGCGCCTTTGAAGGAGGAATAAACTCCAATTGTAAAATTTTATGCATCTCAAGTAATGGCAAAATAGAAACTCTTACATATAAATATAATATCCCTTTTATAAAAATTCCTGCGGGATATCCGCCGAGGTGCGCATTTGGATATCTTTTATTCCCCTGTTATAAAATACTTACCAACCTAAAAATAGTAAGTTCTTTACCATCAGATATATTTGATATGATAGACAAATGGACCGCAGGATTTTCTCCTGAAATAGAAGACAATTTAGCCTTAATGATTGCACAGAAGATACACAACAAGATACCTCTGTTATATTCGGAAAACTCACTTTTCCCGGCTACATTGAGATGGAAAACACAGCTTGCAGAAAACAGTAAATCCTTTTCTTTCGCAAATATTCTCCCTGAAATGAACCATAATGAAATCATGGCATGGAGATATCCCGAATGGTTTATAAAGAAAACCGTACCTATTTTTATAGAATCTGGCAGGGAACATCCTCGCACGAAAGTCCGTATTGAAATTACAAAAGAAATAATATCAGGTGTTCAACCCGGGATAATCACCATCAATGCTGAAGGCAACTCTCTTATTGCCAACCTTCTTTATCTTGTAATTCTTGGCGATTGGGTAAGCTTCTATCTGGCGGTGTTAAACAGTGTAAATCCTACTGAAATCAACGAAATAAACCTTTTAAAACAACAAATGGGAGATAAATAGTATGAAAGAAAATACTTATCTTTTCACTTCAGAATCTGTTACTGAAGGACATCCAGACAAATTATGCGACCAGATATCTGATGCCATTCTTGACGAGATCCTGCGGATGGACAAAAAAGGTCGGGTTGCCTGTGAGACCTTCACTACAAGGGGACTTATTTTTATCGCTGGAGAAATAACAACGACAAAATATATAGAAATACCTGACATTGTGAGACCTCTTATAAAAGACATAGGTTATACGGATACTTCTTATGGATTCCATTTCAATGACAGTGCAATTATAACTGCTATTCAAAACCAGTCTCCTGATATTGCTATGGGTGTAAACAAGGGAGGAGCCGGCGACCAGGGAATGATGTTCGGATACGCGACGGAAGAAACCCCGGAACTTATGCCTTTACCGATTGCTCTTGCCCATAGGCTTGTCAAAAAGATGGCTTTGTTAAGAAAGACCAATAAACTTCCTTACTTACGGCCAGATGGGAAATCTCAAGTAACCG